>JAZQPG010000214.1:0-5582 GCA_045628365.1 Sodaliphilus sp.
AAACAAACTTGACAGCCTAGGACTGTCCCCATGATGGCATTTTGATGAGTTTAAGTTTAACTTTTTTATCTTTTTATGCTATGAAAACAGTGATTTTGGGAACCGCCCACGGGAGTAACGTGGCGGGGAAGCGTTCGCCTGACGGACGACTGCGTGAGTACAAGTACAGCCGCGAGATTTGCAGCATGGTGCGTGACCGGCTTGCGGAGCGCGGCATCAAGTGTGTCATCGACATCGAGGATGACCTGGAGCCGTCGCTCTCGGCGCGTGTGGCGCGTGTGAACCGGCTTGCCGCCCAGCACAAGGCCGAGGGATGCATCTATGTGTCGATCCACAACAACGCGGCGGGCGGCGACGGCAAGTGGCACACGGCGCGAGGCTTCACGGTGTTTGTGGCTCCTAACGCCTCGGCCGAGAGCAAGCAGCTGGCTACCACGCTGCTGCACACGGCCCGGGCAATGAACCTGCAGGGCAACCGCTGGTATCCGTCGACGGGTTACCATGTGAAGTCGCTTGCCGTGTGCCGCGACACTGCTTGCCCGGCGGTGCTCACCGAGAACCTGTTCCAGGACAACCGCGACGACGTGGACTTCCTGCTCTCGCCTGCGGGCCGTGATGCCATCGCCGAGCTCCATGTCAAGGCTATCCTCAAGCACCTGCAGACAACGTGAAAAAACGCTTTGTTGACTATTTTTCCCAGTCCCCTCATTTATGAGGGGATTTTTTGTTTATCTATGAGGATATTTTCGTATATTTGCACTTTAATACGGAAATCAGCAAAACCAAAAATATGAAATCACAAAATGCATCCAACTTCCTAGGTAAAAATGCAATGGCATTTGCCAGTCTAGTGCTTGTTATCATGTACCTTTCAATGCACATGAACCAGCAGCAGGACTTTGACGAAGTTAAGGAAAGAATCGCCAACGAGCAGTGTGTGTTACTCAACAAGGACACCGACCCCAAAGTACTGGCCAAGGTGCTCACTAACAACCACATTGCCACTGATGGCGAGGCTACTTTCATCGCCCATCAAATGGACTCGCTCTTTGACGAGAACCAAGAGTTAGAGAATCTGGAGCACCTCAAGAAAAACAAGTGGAAGGTGCCTCAGGCCTCTGTCGAAGCCAGCAACAGCGCTAAGCACAAGAAGATGCTCGAGGGATATCGCAAGGACCTGGAGCAAACCTCTGAAACCGCTGTCAAGGACAAGGAAGTGACGGCCAGCGAGGTCGCCATCCCCGGTAACGGCACTAAGCAGATCACCGTCATGGTGAAAAACGGCAGTGCCAATGACAAGGAGAAAGACAAGCCCTGTGCCGGCGTGCTCGTCCACCTCAAGCAGCACTACAGGCCCAGCGCGGCCAACCTCGACACGCTGCAAACCAGCGAGTCGTTCAAGATTCAGGACTCTATCGTCACCTACGCCAAGACCGATGCCAACGGCGTCGTGGTGTTCAAGAACCTTCAGGACAGCTGTTTCTATAGCGTGCTCCCCATCAAGTCGGGTTTTAAGTATGGCAACGCACAGCGCACCGTCACCGGCAAGACAAGCTTCACGTTCAACCAGATACCCATGGGTGTGACCCTGTTCAACAGCCAGGAGCTGGCCAACATCAAGGAGAACAACATCCTGATCGTGCGCATCCCCGACGAGTACACCAGCACGGTGGCTTGGTGGTTCTTCATCATCCTGCTGTCGTGGTGGGGCCTGTGGCTCGCGTCCAAGCTGATTTTCCGCCGCCCGGTGGACAACGTGCTGATTGCATCGCTGATGGTCCTCACCGAGATGGGTGTCCTCTCGCTGTTTGCCTTCAACTCGCCGCTCAACGGCGCGCTCGACGGCCGTGAGAGTGCCATCGGTGTGATGATAGGCATCGGTTGCATGCTTCTGATGCAGATGGTCGACTTCGTTAGGTTCTACCAGGGCAATTCCCACGTGGGAGGCTTCAACATCCCGTTTGACCCCATGGGCAAGGTCCACAAGATCTTTGAAGGCAAAAAAGGTTTCATCTACCTGTTCCTTGCCATCATGCTGTCGCTGTTGCTCTTCGTTCCCGGCCTGGGCAAGGAGATTGGCGGCATGACGGTGAACCTCAAGTTGGGTGGCCTGGTGTTCCAGCCCAGCGAGATTGCCAAGTACCTGATCGTGATATTCATGGCGGCCTACTTCTGCCAAAACGCCGACACCATCACCCGCTACAGCGAGCAGGGTAACACCGGCTGGCAAATGCTCGGAAAGAAATTCAGGAGCCTGCTGCCCGTCATCATCGGCATGGTGGCTCTGCTGGGACTCTACGTCATCCTGCAGGACATGGGGCCTGCCATGGTAGTGCTGTTCACGTTCATCATCCTGTACTCTATCATCAAGTCGCGTGTTGAGCTCAAGGGCATGAGCAGCAAGGAGCGCGTCAAGGCCATCTTCACCTGCGACCTGGCGATGCTGCTGCTGGGCACCACCTCGTTTGGCCTGTTCGTGTGGCTGGGTTCGCTCATCCAGATTGCCGGCCTTGGAGCCATCATCTGGTTCGTGGGCTGGATAGGCTGGGGACTCATCGGCCGCAAGCAGGTCTTTGAGAGCCCCATCATGTTCAACATCGTGCTGTCGGTATTCATCTTTGCCGGCAACCTGTCGTCGCTCCCCAGCCCCCTGGGTGACATTGGTGACCGCCTCAACGAGCGCACCGAGATGTGTACCAACACCTGGGGCGACCTGGGCATCAACGACAGCGGCATCGACGCCAAGCCCTCGGTCAACGGCCAGATTGCCCACGGCCTGTGGGCACTGTCGACCGGCGGCTTCACCGGCCAGGGACTGGGCAAGGGCAGCTCGGGCTTCGTTCCCGCTTACCACACCGACATGATCCTCGAGAGCATGGGCGAGCAGGTGGGCTTCCTGGGGCTGTTCATCATCATGGTGGTGTACATCGCCATGCTGCGCAGCGCCATCCTTACCGGCTACCAGAGCAAGCACCCGTTTGCCATGTTCCTGTGCACCGGCATTGCCATTGCCACTGCCGTGCAGCTGTTCATCATAGCGCTGGGTAGCACCGGCGTGATACCGCTCACGGGTATCACCGTGCCGCTGCTCAGCTATGGCAAGGTGAGTATAATCCTCAACCTCGTGGGATTTGGCATCGTGCTTTCAATCTCATCGCACAACCGCGCCGACAACAGCGGCAGCACCGCCGGCACCATCAAGTACCGCTACACGCTGGGCCTGCTCAATGCCACCTTCTTTGCACTGATGCTGCTCGTGCTGGGCACCCTGTTCAAGTACACCGTGCTCGACCGCGACCACACGCTCATACGTCCCCTCTATGTCAAGACAACCGACCAGGGCAACCTGTTGAGTTATAACCCCCGCATCAACCAGATCGTGAGCCGCCTGCCCATGGGCAACATCTATGACCGCAACGGCGTGGTGCTGGCAACCAGCAACCCCGATGCGCTCAAGGACAAGAAGAGCACGCAGGCATTTGCCCAGTGCAACCTCAAGGTGAGCCCCAACCAGGGCCAAGGCCGCCGCTACCCCTTTGGCGACCACACGCTGTTCATGGTGGGCGACTTCAACACCCACGTGGTGTTTGGCAGCAACAACTACCTCTCGGCCGAGAGCCGCTACCTGGAGAAACTGCGCGGATATGACAACCGCCTGATCGAGAACGGACAGGCCAAGAAGGTCAAGCTGCCCGACGCCATAGTGAAGGACAAGTACACCGGCCTTGAGGTTCCCCTCAACGAAACCGAGAACGAGAAGGAAAAAGACCACTATGTGGCACTGCGCGACTACAGCAAGCTGCTCCCCTACCTCAAGGCAGGCTTCAAGAGCGACCGCGTCAAGGAGTTCATCGCCGGTAACGACGACAGCAGCAATGCCATCAAGCCCGAGAACATACAGCTCACCATCGACGCCGTGCTGCAGACCCGCATACAGCAGCGCCTCGAGGAGCACGTGAAGGCCCACCTCAAGCAGCATCCCCTGGTGCGAGTGTCGGCAGTGGTTGTCGATGCCGACAACGGTGACCTGCTCACCTCGTCTAACTACCCCCTGCCCAACTACAACGACATCACCAAGGCTAGAGCAACCGAGGGCTACAAGGGCTACAACGACCGCGAGGACAAGCGTCCCAAGGACTTTAAGCCCTACACCGACGAGGATCTGGGCATCACGTTTGCAACTCCTCCCGGTTCATCGGCCAAGGTAATCTCGGCAATGTCGGGCATCATGCTCCAGGGCGAGACCGCAGCCCACAAGACCTACAACGTCTATGCCGACCAGAGGGTAGGTACCGAGCCCGCGCTGGCACCCATGTCGATGGAAGACGCCATCGTGAGATCGTCTAACTGCTACTTCATCAACATGGTCAACGACTTCAACACGTTCTCTTGCCTTGACTCCATCTACAGCAAGGTGGGCGTGTTCATCAGCGGCCACAATCCCTACGTGTTTGACTACACCGACCAGCCCGCCGACGGATGGCGCAGCCTGCTGCTCCAGAGCATCAACTCGGGCAACGGATCGCTGGCGACCTACCGCAACTATATCGACAAGTACAACAGCCACAAGCTCAAGGGCGACCAGACCAGGATGAGATGGCACCCGGCATGGCAGATGACCTGGGGACAGGGCGAGATGTCGGCAACACCGCTCGTGATGGCACGCGTGGCAGCCACAGTGGTCAACGAGGGCCGCATGCCCGTGACCCGCTACCTGATGACCGACACGGTGAAGCGCATCAACATCATCGGCGCCAACGCCTCGGCACTGCGCCTGCTCAAGGGCTACATGGTCAAGGGTGCCAACGACCCAAGTCACGGTAACATAGGCGACACCCACGTGGGCGGCAAGACCGGTACCGCCGAGCGTCCCATCAGCGCCGTTAAGGGCCGCCGCACCAAGAAGATGAACGACGGCTGGTTCATGTGCTACTACCAGGGCGACAACCACCGCTACGGCATCGCCGTGCGCGTGGAGCGCATCCCCGGCGGTAACTATGCGGCAAGCGTAGCAGCGCCCATCGTGAGAGGCGTGATACTCACCACTCTGGCCGAACTCAACTACCTCAACTAATCAAACAAGTACGACTCAAGCTATGGCAGCTTTCCTAAACGACTATACACTGCTCGACGAGATAGGCCAGGGGGCATTTGCCTCGGTCTACAAGGTGCGCCACAACGAGCTGGGCTACACCCGCGCCGTGCGAGTGCTCAACCATGTCATCGCCAAGGGCGAGGACGACCAACTGTGGCTTAAGTTCCTGGACGAGTGCCGCCTGCTGCTGCGACTGGGCAATGGCAACAACCCGCACATCGTGCACATCTACCAGCCGCTGCTGCGCGACAGCAAAGCCCTCGTGGAGATGGACTTCATCGACGGCATGGACCTGGGGCAATACATCGAGAGTTGCAACCACCTGGTTGACACCCGGGAGGTGATAACACTGGTGCAGCACATGGCCAAGGCGTTGTCCTACTGCCACCACGACATCTTCCGCTCGTGCATGGACCGCGACGCGGACAACCTGCAGGACGACCCCGACGACGGCAGCCGCGTGCTCATCGATGCCGCCAAGGAAGCC
>JAZQPG010000215.1:0-4388 GCA_045628365.1 Sodaliphilus sp.
CCGCTCTTCTTGAGGAAGAAGCTCACTGTCATGGGGATGATGGGCCACACGCAGGGTGTGAGCAAGGCGAGCAGTCCACCGCCGAAACATGCCAGGAAGATTACCCACAGCGATGATTGGCTGCCCGTGGAGTCGGCGCCAGTGATGCCGTTGTCCACCTTCACAGGAGCCCATGTGTCGCCGCTGGATGCCTCTACGGGTGCCTCGGGGGTGTCCTCGGCAACGGCTGCCGTGTCCTGAGCACCGGCTGTTGCCTCCCTGGCTGCTTCCTCTCCGGCTGTTTCCTCTCCGGCAGTGTCGGCCGCGGCACTAGCCTGGGCCTTGCCTTTGTGTGAGAAATCAAATGACTCGGGCGAAGAACACTGGGTGTCATTGCACGACATGTACCTCACCTTGCCGTTGATGGCATAGTCACTGCCAGTGACAACGAACCGCTGGCTCAGGGTCACGCTGCCTTCCCACCACTTGAGAGTCATCTCAAAGTTCTTGTCCATCTTCTCAACCGGCTTGCGGTCGCTAGTGAGCTTGCCGTCGAGCTTGACGCCCGTGAGTGTTGTCCACTCCACTGCGGTAGAAACGGGGCCTCCCGCGGGGAGGTCGGTTGAATACATGTGCCATCCCTTGTCGATGGTCGCCTTGAGGTTGATGACGCCATGGGTGTCGTCGGTCATCTTTACCTCGGACTTCCATTTCACGGGTGTCACAATCTGGGCCATTGCTGCAAGCGAGCAGGCAACGACTAGTACTGAAAGTAGTGCAAATCGTCTTAGCATATAAGTGATGAATTTCTTTTTCTAGTGCAAAGTTAATCACAAACGGCGACATATCTAGACAAAAATCCTTAAAATCACACTAAAATTATTTATTACCCCCCATTTGTTGCAGTTATTAATAAAAAAAACACTACCTTTGTATCTTAAATGAATAGTGCCTTGCCTCGCGCATGGCCTGTGACTGACATGAGAGGACATCTGCTTGACATACCCACCTGCAATGAGTTGCAGCGACTCGTGGACAATGCTAGAAACATTGTGATCACGTGCCACCTTTCGCCTGACGGAGACGCCGTTGGGTCTACACTCGCGTTGTGCCGTGTGCTGCGTGCCATGGGCAAGAACGCCAGTGTTATCACTCCCGACATGGTGCCGCGCTCGCTGCACTTTGTTCCCATGGTGAGGGACATCACGGTGTTCACCATGCATGAGAAACGTGCCTGCACGATGATGTCTCAGTGTGACTTGGTGTTCTGTCTAGACTTTAACTCAATCCATCGTCTGGACCGCCTTGGCGAGTGTTTCGAGCGCAGTAATGCCCCTCGTGTCTTGATTGACCATCATCTCAACCCCGAGAACCACTTTGACGTTGTGGTGTCCTATCCCGAGATGTCGTCCACCTGCGAGATAGTGTACCGTGTCATCAACGAGATGGGGTGGCGCAGGTTCATGGACAGGCGCGTGGCGCAGTACATCTACCTGGGCATGCTGACCGACACCGGCAACTTCACCTACAGCAGCGAATATCCCGAGGTGTACGAAGTGCTTGCCGACCTGATGACGTTCAACATTGACAAGCAACGCATCTACAACCTGGCGATGAACACCTTCAGTGCCGATTGCCTGCGCCTGCAGGGATATGCCCTCAGCGAGAAGATGCAACTGTTTCCCGACAAGGGCGCTGCGCTCATAGTGCTCAGCCGTGAAGACCTGGAACGCTTTAACTACAAGCGTGGCGACAGCGAGGGACTGGTGAACAAACCCCTGGCAATCCCTGGCATCTACTGGTCGGTGTTCCTGCGTGAGGACCCCGAGAACATCAGGGTGTCGTGCCGCTCGCAGGGCGATTTCTCGGTGAGCGACCTGTGCAACCGCTACTTTAACGGCGGCGGTCACATGAATGCCGCCGGCGGTGAGCTGCTATGCAGCATCGAAGAGGCCGAAGCGATAGTGAAAGACGTAATTAATAATGTGTAAAGATAATAATCAAAATAGATATATGAACATTAAAAGTTTATTCGGAGTAATTCTTATTGCAGTCTTGATGATAACCATAGGCACGTCGTGTAACAACGACGTCAGTTACAGTGACCGCCTTAACATCGAGCGTCATTCGACAAATTCTTACCTGGCTAATTTTAAGGTGAAGAATGACATTCCTGCCGACACTGTGTTCGAGACCGGACTTAATGCGCCTTTCTATCGCATTGACCCCGACGGTAACGTGTACATGCAGGTGCTCAAGGCTGGCGACCGCATTAACGACAAGGCCAAGACCGGCGAGGAAATTTATTTCCGTTACACCCGTTATAACCTGAACGACTGGTACACTACCGGCGAGCTCGCTGCCTATGACAGCAATGAGGGCGACATGACCCGTCCTGCAACTTCGTTCAAGTATAAGGACTTCACCCTTGCCACCTCGTCGCAGTGGGGTTACGGCCTGCAGCTGCCTCTTGACCTGCTGGGAACCGAGTGTGAGGTTAACCTGATCATCAAGTCGCAGTATGGCTTGCTCAGTGAGATCGCCTATGTGACACCGTTCGTGTATCACGTGAGGTACTTCCACAGCCGCATATAATATATATAAAAAATGTATGTGCCGGCTAATCCTTTGATTTAACCACTTTATTTAATATAGATAGGGAAATTTTTTTTAATCAACCTCTATTACAAATCTTTTCAAATTTCTTATGTCACTAATTAAATCTATTTCGGGTATCCGTGGAACGATAGGCGGAAACCCTGGTGAGGGACTCTCACCGCTGGATATTGTGAAATTTACTTCGGCCTATGCGACCTTTATGCGCCGCAACTCAGAGGTTAAGTCTAATGTTATAGTTGTGGGACGCGACGCTCGCCTCTCGGGACGCATGGTCCTCAATGTTGTTGTGGGCACGCTCACCGGCATGGGATTTGACGTTGTAAACATCGGTCTGGCAACTACTCCCACCACCGAGCTTGCTGTTATCGAGGAAGGCGCTTGTGGCGGTATCATCATCACTGCATCACACAACCCCAAGCAGTGGAACGCTCTCAAGCTTCTCAACGACAAGGGCGAGTTCCTCACCGACGTGCAGGGCAAGGAAGTGCTGCGCATCGCTGAGGCTGAGGACTTTGACTATGCCGACGTTGACCACCTGGGACGTGAGCAGAAGAACTACACCTACCTGCGTCGCCACATCGACCAGGTGCTTGCCCTCAAGCTCGTGGACGTAGAGGCTATCAAGAAGGCTAACTTCACCGTTGCTGTTGACGCAGTGAACTCGGTGGGTGGCGTTGCTATCCCCAAGTTGCTCGAGGCACTCGGTGTGAAGACCGTCGAGAAACTATACTGCGATCCCACCGGCAATTTTGGCCATACTCCCGAGCCTATCCCCGAGAACCTTACCGGCATTGCTGACTTCATGAAGCAGGGTAAGGCCGACGTGGGTTTCGTTGTTGACCCCGACGTTGACCGTCTGGCTATCATCATGGAGAACGGTGAGTTCTTCGTTGAGGAATACACTCTCGTTGCCGTTGCCGACTACGTGCTGCAGCACACTCCCGGCGCCACAGTGAGCAACCTGTCGTCGTCACGCGCCCTGCGTGATGTCACCGTTAAGCACGGATGCACTTATACCGCTGCAGCTGTGGGTGAGGTGAACGTCACTACCGAGATGCGCCGCACCGGAGCCGTGATTGGTGGCGAAGGCAATGGCGGAGTCATCTATCCCGAACTCCACTATGGCCGCGATGCCCTCGTGGGTGTAGCATTGTTCCTCTCGCTGCTTGCTAAGAGCGGCATGAAGGTGAGCGAACTCAAGAAGACTTATCCCCAGTATAGCATCGCAAAGACTAAGCTCCAGCTTACTCCCGAGACCGATGTCGACGGCATCCTCGCTGCAGTGCAGAAGCACTATGCCAACGAGAACCTGACCACCATCGACGGGGTTTAGATTGACTTTGTCGACTGCTGGGTACACCTGCGCAAGAGCAACACCGAGCCCATCATTCGCATCTACAGCGAGGCAAGCACTATGGAGAAGGCTGAGCAGCTGGGCGAGGACATCAAGAAGATCATCGCCACTCTGTAATTGATTTAATTATATATAAAATAAGCTGCGGACACTCTGGAAAGACCAGGCTGTGTCCGCATCTCTTTTTGTTCGCCCAGCACGAACGTATTCTAACGGGTGTAAGTCCCCAAGCCGCCCTAACAGCGGGAAGGCTACAGCCGAAGGCAAGGGTGTCCATCGCGAGGTGGAATCTGATGGAAGCCGTAGGCAAACATCTGGCCCGACGTACAGAAACTTGATACCAAGGCTTATGAGAGCGGATGAGTCTGCACGACAAGACAAAGTCCTATAGCTGTTCGGAACTCTCGGAGTAGATCAAGCGGGTATAAGATGGAAA
>JAZQPG010000216.1:0-2165 GCA_045628365.1 Sodaliphilus sp.
GAAGCAACTGGTAGTCTTGACTTGCCGCTTGCTTGAATGCAGGAGCGGGGTCGGGCTTGGGATCGGGTTTAGGAGAAGGACCGGGTTCGTCACCGCCACATGCTACCATGCAGAATGCGAGCGGAAGTACCATTGCGGCCACGCGGCCAAAGAGAGATTGAATTTTCATATTGCTGTAATTGTTTAGTTTCTGTTTGTGAGTTAAAAAGGGGACTACAATGCGGACTATGCAGTCCCCTTAAAACCTACTTTTTTACCTCAGATAATGTTCTGACTTATAAACTAACTAATCAAAATTTATATACCGTCGCTCCAACCGGGATTCTGTGTCAGGTTGGGATTGAGCAGGCGCTCCTGGATGGGAATGGGATAGAGGTAGTCACGACCTTCGTCCCAAGTCTTCACCCAGTGTGAGTTGATGAGCATATTGCCACCAGCCTCGCCGTTCTCGAGGATAATGTCGGTGCCCAGACGCTTGTACTCGATGTTACCCTTGCGGGGCTTAGTGCCGGTGTAGATGCACAGGTCAATCTTGCCGTCACCGTTCAGGTCATAGTCACCCAAGCCGGGGAAGTACATGCCCTTGTAAGTGCGGGTGAATGTGCTACCGCATTTCCAGCGGCACATGTCGTTCCAGCGCTGTCCTTCCTGAACAAGCTCGATGGCACGCTCGCGGCGAATCTCAAGGATCACACCCTTGTTGCTACCTTTAACACCAGGATAGAAGTTCTCTTCCAGATAGGGGTCGGGGTTAGCATTAGCTTGAGCAAGGTTGAGCTTGCCTTCCATGCCCACGCGTGAGCGCAGCTCGTTAACGGTGATGTCCAGGTCATTCTGGTCAAGTTTGCCCAGCTCGGCTCTAGCCTCGGCATAGATGAGCAGGATTTCAGCAAAACGGAAGATGGGCATGTCGCTTTCATCCTTCACGTTGGCGTCGTTCTTGCTGCCCGAGAGGTACTTGTGGATAGTGTAACCTGTCATTGAAGTATAGAGGCTTGCAGGCAGCGCAGTGCCCTCGCGGGTGTAACCCGGGGTGCGGATGGTCTGTGCCAGGCGCGGGTCGCGGTTAGCGCATTCCTGAACAAACTGCATTGTCTCGTAACCGGGCTTGTCGGTGAAGCGTGAGCCGTCCTTCATGAGGTAGCTGTTTGCAAATGCCTTTTCGAGACCGATGATGTCGCTTGATGTAGACAGGCGGCTGTAGTTAGCATCGTGATACACGCCCAGAGCTGCGCTGTAGCGCTTAGCAAGGATCACTTCGTCGGTAAAGATGTTGTCCTGGTTGAAAAGGTTCATGTAGTCCACATTGGGGTTGCCTGTCTTGTGCAGCTTGTAAGGACCTTCATCCATGACCAGTTTGGCTGCCTTGGCAGCAAGGTCGAGAAGCTCGTCGGCACCGTCGAGGCCAAACTCGGTGTGATACTTGCGCCATGTGCCCTCAAAGAGGCAGATGCGTGCCTTGAGGAACAGGGCAGTCCACTTGTTCACCTCGTTCACGCTGACTGCTGTGGGCAGATACTTGATAGCGAAGTCGAGGTCCTCGATCATCTTCTCGGTAACGAGAACGCGAGAGTCGCGGGGAGCCTGGAGGCCGGGGCTGTTGTCGCCCACCACGTAGTCATAGTAAGGCACATCGCCGAAGCGTGCCACCTTGTCAAAGTAGAAGTAAGCGCGGAAGAACCTTGCCACGGCATCCCAGCGGTTGCGAGCGTTTTCATCGCTGCACTTGCTTGAGTGCTCAAGGTAGAAGTTAATGTTGCGCAAGTCGCCCCAGCTCCAGCCACCGCCGGTTGTGGGAATGACGTAGGCACCACGTATTATCTCGGGAATTTCACGGCCAGTGGTGATGTCGACGTTTTCGTTGTAGAAACGGTCGGCACCGGGGAATGCACCATAGAACGAGTTGGTGTAGAGGTGCAGGTCTTCCTCGGTCTGGAAGAATGTTTCAGGAGTGATGCTGGCCTGAGGCAACTCGTTGATGTCACACGATGTGGTCATCAATCCCATTGCCATGAGTGCTGAAAATATATATTTTTTCATCGTCTTATTCTTTTAAAAGATTTAGAATGTTACATCAACGCCCACTGTGAAGTTCTTGTTGATGTTGGGATAGTTCACACCATGAGTTGAAACATTGAATGTTTCGGGATCGATGTACTTAGAGT
>JAZQPG010000217.1:0-26377 GCA_045628365.1 Sodaliphilus sp.
CTTCATGGATACTTGTTCGTCCCTTTTCCTTTCTCTTTCTCTTTCTCTTATTTATTCTCTTCTCTCTTCTTCTCTTCTTTTCTTGTTTTTCTAGGTTGTTTGGAAGTTTTTTTGGGGGGGGAAATGGGAATGGCGCTGCTGGTCTTTTGGGACTTGCAACGCCATTTTGGTGAACCCGTGGGGAGTCGAACCCCAATCGAAGGAACCGGAATCCTTTATTCTATCCATTGAACTACGGGTCCAGTTGTGTTCTTTTTCTTTTGCAAAATTACTATTATTTTTGTAGATTTGCAAATGAAATTGAAAATACACTGTTATGAATGTTAAGATTGAGGAATCGTGGAAACGTGCTCTGGCTGCTGAGTGGGATAAGGATTACTTTGTTTACCTGACCCGTTGGCTGCATGATGAGTATCGTACTAAGTTGATTTTCCCGCCGGGTAAACAGATTTTTGCTGCCTTTGATACTACGCCTTTTGATAAGGTTAAGGTTGTCATCTTGGGGCAGGATCCTTATCATGACGTGGGGCAGGCCCATGGGCTTTGCTTTAGCGTTAATGACGGCATTCCTTTCCCTCCGTCGCTTAATAATATATTTAAGGAGGTGCATGATGACACTGGCGCTCCGATTCCTGCAAGCGGCAACTTGGAGCGGTGGGCTCGCCAGGGCGTGTTGTTGCTTAATGCTACGCTGACTGTTGAGGCTCATCGCGCGGGTTCTCACCAGAACCGCGGCTGGGAGGAGTTCACGGATGCCGCTATTGCCCGTTTGGCGGCTGAGCGTGAGCATCTGGTGTTTATCCTTTGGGGCAGTTATGCCATCAGGAAGGGGGCGTTCATAAACCGCATGAAACATCTGGTACTCACTTCGCCTCATCCTTCGCCTCTGAGTGCTTACAGGGGCTTCTTTGGCAATCATCATTTTTCCCAGGCTAATGCCTATCTCGTTAAACATGGCTTCGAGCCGATAAAGTGGTAAATTCCTTTTTATGGATAAAGATACTAAATATAAAGATTTGCTTGCCCGCTTGGTTCCAATGATTGAGGGTGAGGCTAATGCTGTGAGTGTAATGGCTAATGTCACTGCGTTGATGAAGGAGATCATGGGTGACAGTTACTTCTGGGTGGGTTTCTACACTGTCAATGGCGACCGCCTGGAGCTTGGCCCTTTCCAGGGCACGACTGCTTGTTACCGCATTAAGCATGGCCGCGGGGTGTGCGGCACGTCGTGGGCCCAGAATAAGACTCTTGTTGTGCCCGATGTGGAGGAGTTTCCTGGGCATATCGCTTGCAGCAGCTTGTCGCGCAGTGAAATTGTCGTACCGTTGACCGATGCCACCGGGGTGGTGCGTAGTGTGCTTGACATTGACAGCCGCGAGCTAGCAACATTTGACGAAACAGATAGCCGCTACCTGGAGCAGGCAGCGGCCATTATATCAAGGGTTATTTACTAATCCCTATTATCCCTGGAAAAACTCCAGCAGGTGGTCATGAAGGTCGGGCGCCTCGTCATAGGCTGCGTGACCATACTCGCTGTACATTATCAGTTTGCATCCCAAGAGTTGTGACAGTTCTACCGAACTGTCTCCGCCCAGCACGTTGTCTATAGTAGAACCGACCACGAGCACGGGGCACTTGATGAGCGGCAGCAACGGGCGTGAGTCGTAGCCGTCGCATGCGCGTGCCAGCGGCAGGAACCTTGCCACGTCCTCGGGTGTTCCCAGCGACTCGGCGAGTTCAAACGACTGGCGGAACTTGTCGTAGTAGGCCTCGGAGTAGACGTGGGTAAACACGTCGCGGTTAAATGCAGGCATGTCTCCTGCCATGGCCAGCCGTGCCCATCGGTTTATCACTGTGCATGCCTCGGGAGTGGGGTGGGCTGCGGTGGAGCACAGCACCAGCTTTGCCACGAGTTCGGGATGCTTGGCGGCGATGAGCTGCGCAATCATTCCGCCCTGGGAGCATCCCATGAGGTAGGCGTCCTTGATGCCCAGCTGCTGCATTGCGATGGCGGTTTCTTCGGCCATCTGCTCGATGGTGTATCCGTTTTCTATCTTGCGCTTGCGGTCAAACAGGGTTACCTTGTAGCCGTTGTGGAATGCGCGGTACTGCATTGCCACAGCCTTGGCCATCGGTGTGACGGGGAGGAGGCTCAGGCCGGGCAATAACACGAATTGCTGGCTACCGTTGCCGAATGAACAGTAGTCCATTTCAAAGGAGTCGGTCCGGATGCAGTCAACAGTCACGTTTATCATGATTCTTTTATTTGCGGTTTAACTTGGGCAGGACGTAAGTGGTCTTGTCTGCTTCGATTGTTACTTCCTGGGTCATTGTCTCGTAGCCGTAGGCTTCGTAGCGTAGGGTGTACTTGCCGGGCTTGAGTCCGAAGAACGCAAACACGCCGTTCCATTCCTCGTCGGTGTTATAGGCGCGGATGTTGACGCCTCGGGAGTCCATGAGGTAAACCATGGCGCGGTTGATGGGTTTCCACTGGTCGTCGCTTCCGTTGCGGTAGGTGTAACGCGGATGGTTCATCACCTCGGTTGCGCTTTTCACGGTGCCTGCCAGGTATCCAACCTTCTCGGGCTTTCCGTTGAAGTAGGCACGGATGCCGCGGTAGTAGCGCAGTCCCTCGAGGCGGCAGTAGTCGCGGTTGAGTAGTCGCTGTCGCTCGGGGTCATAGGTGTGGAACGAGCCCTCGACGAGGAAGCCCGGCGCATTGAACTTGAGCACGGCATAGTAGCCTGTAGCTCCGGTTCGGTTCGGGGTTCCAGGAGGTGTGCCACCCATCCAGCTGATGTCTCCCACAACGGCGGGTTTGTCGGGGGCATAGTGGCTCCAAGTCGACAGTGGGTTGTCAAATGCGTAGGGCCACATCACGTAGGCCATCGAGTCGCTTTTCTCGTAGTAGGGTTTACCGGTTTCGCCGCGGAACAGCATCACCAGGTAGTTCACCTTGCTGCCGTTAGTGTGTGCGTTGCTGTGCATCGACAGGAAGTAGTCGGGTTTTATTGAGTCTACCTGGCATGCGATGCGCTCCAGCCCCACGATCTGCTGCTGTCCGAACTCATCGGCAGCGGTCTCCACTTGGTTGAAGCGGCGGTCCACTGCGTGCTCCGAGGGAATTGCATGGCTCTCCTGGTTCTCGTTGAGGATGCCTTCTTCCATTTGTGACTTGGTGACGTATCCGCTGCGGGTGCGGCTCATAATCACGTTGGCACCGTCCTGTGTGAGGTGTTTTTGCACTTCAAGTGCTTTCCACAGGTTGGAACGGGTCTCGTAGAACGAGAGGGTGTCCATGTACTCGTGATTGATTGTTGCTGTGGGGCGGTCGCCGGTGGTGTATCCGCCGTGTCCGGGATTGAGATAGATTGTCTTACCTTTGAGCCCTTGGGCCTGAACACCTGTGATGCTCATCAAGGCAAGGAGTAGAACGATAGATTTTTTCATATTAAGAGGTTATTATTGTGTTGCCACCACAAAGGTACGATTTTTTCTAAGAACCTCGTGCCTGATATTCTAAAAAAGTGCCATGATGTTTGTTGCTTTGTGCGAGATGTCGCGTCAGGTGTCGGTTAAAGACGTGTTGCATATGTCGTTATAATTTTGTAATTTTGTAGTTTTAATGCACAAGGCGACTATGAATAAACTAATGATAACAGTAGCGGCAGCGATGATGGCCCTGGCGGTAATGGCCCAGGGCAGTGTGTCACCGGCTATGCGGTCGGTGATGAGGCAGTCCTCGTCCCAGCAGGTGTTGGATGCCTTTGTGGTGATGAACGATGACAACATCGCGTCCTTGGAGCGTCTAGGCGTCAGGGTCAACAGCCATGTTGGTCCATATGTCGATGTCACAGCGCCCGCGCGCGTGCTCAGCGTGTTGAACGGCATGTCCGGCGTGAAGTCGGTTAGCGCGTCTCATCGCGTGCATCTGCACTGTGACTCGGCCCGCAGTTTCACTGGCGTGAACTGGTTGCTCAAGGGTAGCAAAGGCTTGCCCATGCCCTACGACGGCACGGGTGTTATACTCGGAGTGGTGGACTGTGGCATTGAGTTCAACCACATGGCGTTCAAGGATGCCAACGGAGTGAGCCGCGTGAGCCGTGTCTATCTTCCCGCTAGCACCGGACAGGTGACGGTGGGAGGCCTGACGCTCTCGGGCAAAGACTACACCACCCCTGGCCAGATAGCCTCACTCACCATAGACGACCGTGTGATGAACCACGGCACCCACACCACAGGCATTGCTGCCGGTACCAAGTGTGGCCTGTATGGAGGCATGGCACCTGGCACAGAGCTTGTTCTTGCGGGCATACCTAATGCTGAACTTTCCGACATCACCGTAGCACGTGGCGTGCAGTATATTGCCGCCTATGCTGCCAGTGTGGGCAAGCCCTGTGTTATCAACCTCAGCCTGGGTAACCACGATGGCCCGCACGACGGCACCGGTGTCTTGTCGCGTGTCATGGAAGAACTCAACCGCCGCTACGGCACCATCTTTGTGCTCTCGGCGGGTAATGAGGGCGACAAGGATGTTTACCTTACAAAGCAGTTTAGCGCTGCCGACGGTTGCACCATGACCACTGCGTTAGGAAAATACGGATCGTTCACGGGAGACGTCGACATGTGGTCGCGCTCATCGTCCCCCCTGAGCATTTCCTACGGCCTGTATAGTGCAAGCGAGCGTCGAGTTGTCTGCTCGACCGGCCCTATCTCGTGTGACTCGGTGCTCAATATGGAAGAAATCCCTGACTTCGCTCCCTACATGCGTGGTACGGTCACCATAACCCAGGGCATAGACAGCATCAACGGTAAGTACCGCATTTACACTGCTCATGCCACGACATCTACCACCCATTGCCTAGTTGTCACGGTCCATGGTGCCGAGGGCGAGTGGGTAGACGCATGGGATGTAGACAACACGGCCTGCTTTGACGACCTGGGTGTCCCGGGTTACACCGGTGCCAGTGCCGCCTGTTCAATAAGCGACATGGCCACTGGCGAGACGGTGATGTCGGTTGGCGCATGTGTCGCCCGCACCAGTTATCCCAGTAATGGCTACACCTACACTAACGGTTATGTGGAACACGCCATGGGACGCTTCTCGAGCTATGGCACCGCCCTCAACGATAGTGAACACCCGTTTGTCATTGCGCCCGGTGTGAGCGTAGTCTCGGCGGTGAGCCGCTTCATGGGCAACGGGTCTTACTCGCAACGCATGCCCGATGCTGACGGCAACATGGAGTACTGGTCCTACAAGTCAGGGACATCGATGTCGGCACCGTGTGTCGCAGGCATCGTGGCCCTGTGGCTGCAGGCATGCCCGTCGCTCACCATAGGTCAAATCAAACACGTCATCGAGAGCACTGCGGTGAAGACCGCATCGGGTAGCGTGCAGCGTGGTCCCAATGGTGAGATCGACGCATTGGCGGGAGTGAAGATGATACTTGCCGAATACACGTCGCGACAGGGCGACGTCAATGGTGACGGCCACGTTGATATCGAGGACATCAACATTCTTATCAACATTATCCTGTCGATGGATAATGCCGAGGACTATCAGGGGCGTGCCGACGTCAATGGCGACGGCCATGTTGACGTTGTGGATGCCAACATGGCGATTGATTTAATGCTTGGATTGTGAGAAAACTATCGGTCATATTACTAATCGTAGCGGCTACAGTTGCCGCGCTGGCGCAGCAGGTCCTTAGCGCACACTCGCGTTTGGGCTTGTCATCGGTGATGTTGTCTCACGCGGACAGTGAAAGCGAGTTGGCGGCCTTTGTCACGGTCGACTCTCCCGAGGCCCTTGGGTTGCTCGAGGCACAGGGGGTGACAATAAATAGCGTCACCGGTAACATTGCCACTGTGCTTATACCTGCCGGTAAGGTCGAGGCCGCAATATCGACCAGCGGCCTGCGTAGTCTCAGCCTGGCCCACCGGCTCACGTTGTGCAACGACAGCGCGCGCATCCAGGCCCGTGTTGATGCGGTTCACACCGGTTGGGACAACATTCCCCCCTACACCGGCAAGGGTATCATCATCGGCATGATTGACGCGGGTGTGGACTTTAACCACATAAACCTGCTCGATGCCGAGGGGCACAGCCGCGTGATCGCGGCCTATCTTCCCTGTGACAAGACCGGCCTGCCGCCCGTTGTCGATGACCGCACGTTGCCTGGCAGCCATTATGACACTCCCGACCAGATAGCACGTCTCACAACTGATGACGCCACCATGTCCCATGGCACGCACACCACCGGTACCGCAGCCGGCAGTTATCGTGGCAACGGACTCCATGGCATTGCCCCCGATGCGTCTCTCGTGATATGTGCCATGCCCGACAGTATGCTCACCGACGTCAATATAGCCAACTCGGTGAAATACATCATGGATGTTGCACGCCGCGAGAACAAACCTGTTGTCATCAACATGAGCCTTGGCGACGAGGTTGGTCCTCATGACGGTACCTCGATGCTATGCCGCCTCTTTGACGAGGTGTCGGGACCGGGCCGCATATGCGTGGTGAGTGCAGGGAACTCGGCAAGCCGCAGGCATGTCATCGACCACACCTTCACGTCGGGCACCGATACCGTTTATTCCTGCCTGGCACCTTATGGTGGCCACAATGGCTGGATCCCCGGCTCGTTGTCTGCGTGGTCCCGAAGTGAAAAACCCCACAGTGTTCACTTCACAGCCGTGTCCAAGTCGAGCGGTGCAGTGCTGCAGTCGTGGGAGGTGCCTGTGCTAGGCAAGGACGACAAGGAATATATTATCGACGGGGCCCATATCCCTGGTTTTTCAAAATACTTCAGTTCGGGCAGCATCCTTGTGGCCAATGCCGTGGAGGAATGCAACCGGCACTATCACACACTGGCCGAGTTCAACCTGCTGCCAGCCGACAACGATGTCGCACTGGGCGTGAAACTCGCGGCAGGCAAGGGAGAACACATCACCGCCTGGGCAGGAGAGGACATGGTCTTTACCCGTAACGGTCACGACTACATGACGCAGGGTGTCAAGGCTATGTCGATCAGCGACCTTGCCACGGGCGACAGCACCATCTCGGTTGGAGCCTATGGCTCGCGCTGTTACATGCCCCTTGCCGATGGCACCTTCGTGCGTAACACCCGTGCCGTGGCCGGTGATATCGCTTACTTCTCGGGGTATGGTCCCGACGCCAGGGGCGTGGCGCGCCCCGATGTCACCGCCTCGGGCTTCCTGGTGGTGTCGTCGTCTAACCGCTATGACACGGTGAGTAGCATGGCTACCTCGTGGGCAGCTCCGCCTGTTGTGATTCCTGACGGCGGTTACACCTATGCCTCTCAATACGGTACCTCGATGTCGGCCCCCGTTGTAAGCGGAGCCATTGCCCTGTGGCTCGAAAAGGATCCCACGTTGGGACCCGCCCGTGTTCGCGAAATCATCCGCAGCACCTCGGTCAACGATCAGTACACCGCCTCGTCCCCTGCCATGTGGGGCGCAGGCAAACTGGACGTGAAGGCGGGAATTGAATACTTGGAAAGCGAGAGCTCCGTCACCGACCTTTCGTTGGCACAGGTTCAAGTGACCCCCAATCCTTGCGATGGCAGTTTTGTCGTCACCGGAGTGAACCAGCGGCAATGTGATGTCATGGTGTCCGATTTGCAGGGTAGGGCGGTAGCGCGTGTGGCCGGTTGTGGCGGGACGGTAGACCTGAGGGGCGTACTTGCTCCGGGACTATATGTGGTCTCGGTTGACCTGGCCGGCAGGAACTATGCGGCCAAACTGATTGTGAAACAACAATAAATAACACATATATTATATATGCTAGACTATATCAAAGGCACAGTTGCCGAACTCAATCCCGCCTATGTGGTACTTGACAACCACGGCATGGGGTACATGATAAATATTTCGCTCGGAACCTATGATGCACTGTCGCGCATCGGTAAAGATGAAGTGGTGCTTGTTTATGTCCACGAAGCCATCCGCGAGGATGCGCATCTGCTCTTCGGTTTTGCCCAGAAAAGGGAACGTGACCTGTTCCTGCTGCTCATCAGCGTGAGTGGCGTGGGGGCTAACACCGCGCGCATGATACTCTCGTCGATACCGGTTGCCGAACTAGAGACAGCCATAGGCCAAGGCAACGTCGCAGCTCTCAAGGGAGTCAAGGGAGTGGGCGCCAAAACCGCTCAGAGGATAATTGTTGACCTCAAGGATAAAATAAAAGTACCTGTTGGTGCGTTAATAGAGGAGACAGGACCCGCTTCGAGCCAAGTCTTTGAGGAGGCAATGGCCGCGCTTGTCATGCTGGGATTTACCCAGCAGATGTCGCAAAAGGCTCTGAAAAAGCTATTTAAGCAAGAGCCGGGCGTGTCGGTCGAAGATGCGATCAAGAAGGCTCTCAAGATGATGTAAAAAGTCGTCATGAAAGCCCGGATTGTGTGTTTTAAGTTTTTTTAAGAATTTTATTGCTCCCTGGCGGGTGCATTATTGATGATAAACAGAAGGATTAAAATAGCAATGCTCCTTGTTGCCGCCGCAATTGTTGCAGTTGTGGTGGGCGATGGCTTTGCATTTGCCCAGTACTTCCAGTCAAAGCTTGCCCCGCCGCCACCGCCACCTGTTGCTCCGCAGGTGCAGCCTGCCCAGACGGGCAACAATAATAAGCGCTCAGTGCGCGACACGTTATCATTACCGTTTAGCGTGCATCCCACCGTCCCCGGCGGCTATGATGACGTGAGCGGTACTGGCGAGTACTCCATCGACTTGAAAACCCCGTCCAACATCACAACCGAGGCCGAGTATGATCCCGAGACCGGTTGCTATGTTGTTCACACCAAGGTGGGTGACAACGACATCATCACCCCGTTCATCCTCTCCAGTGACGAGTACAACTCGATTTCACTGCGCCAGTCGATGATGGAATATTACCGTCAAAAGAATGCCGAGAGCGCCGAGGAGAAGGCCAAGAACCCGTTCAACTTCCTGGACATGCAGTTCGGACTGGGCCCGCTGGAGTCAATCTTTGGCCCTGGCGGTGTGCAGCTCAAGACCCAGGGGTCGATAGTTGTTAACATGGGTGTCAAGACCAACAAGACCGACAACCCCGCGCTCAGCGTGGCGTCACGTCGCAAGACTTACTTCGACTTTGACCAGAAGATCCAGGCAACTATCGCTGCATCGGTGGGCGACAAGATGAAGTTCAACATGACCTACAACACCGATGCGACATTTGACTTCGACAACAAGAACCTCAAGCTGGCCTATGACGGCAAGGAGGACGAGATAATCAAGAACATCGAGGCCGGTAACGTGAGCATGACCACCGGTTCTTCGCTCATTCGCGGTAGCTCGGCACTGTTCGGTGTCAAGACCAAGCTGCAGTTCGGTAAGTTGACCGCCACTGCTCTTGTGTCACAGCAGAATAGTGAATCACAGACGGTTAACACCAAGGGCGGTGCACAGACAACCTCGTTCTATGTGACTGCCGACAAGTATGACCAAAACCGAAACTTCTTCTTGTCACACTTCTTCCGCGACAACTATGACTCGTGGTGCTCTAAGCTGCCTCTCGTGTCATCGGGTGTTCATGTGACCCGTGTGGAGGTGTGGATCACCAACAAGCGAAGCAACTTCAGCGAGGCCCGCAACCTCATGGCGTTCCAGGATGTGGGTGAGAACCGCCGCATCTCTTGTAAGCACTGGGTGGGTAATCCTAGTGCCGACAATCCCACTAACTCGTCAAACAACCTGCTTGACGAGATCAAGAACGAATATCCCGACGCACGATACATCTCGCAGGCTGCCGCCGCACTCGAACCGCTCAAAGCCTTTGGATTTGACGGTGGTAACGGATATGAGAAAATTGAAAGCGCGCGTCTGCTGTCGTCATCTGAGTATACCCTCAACGCCAACCTTGGTTACATCCAGCTCAAGACGGCGCTCAACAGCGACGAGGTGCTCGCCGTGGCCTACCAGTACACCTATCGTGGCAACACCTACCAGGTGGGTGAGTTCTCGGGCGACGTGACCGACACCGACCAGTCGCTCTATGTGAAGATGCTCAAGGGTACCACGACACTCACCTCCGAGCCCATGTGGGACCTCATGATGAAGAACGTTTACTCACTTGGCGCTTACTCGGTTGAGAAAAAGAACTTTAAGCTCAACATCAAGTACCTGAGCGACACCACCGGTACCGAGCTGCCTTATATCCCCGCTGGTAAGATCAATGGCGTGCCCCTGTTGCAGGTCATGAACCTTGACCGCCTGGATGCCAACAATGAGTTTAATATCGATGGTCGCTTTGACTATATCGAGAATTACACCGTGAGCAGTGCCAACGGCAAGATTATCTTCCCTGTTGTCGAGCCTTTCGGTGATCACCTGCGCAAGAAACTCGATGACGAGGCTCTTGCCAAGGTATACGTGTATGACGAACTCTATGACACAACTTTGACGGCGGCACGCCAGGTGCAGGACAAGAACAAGTTCGTGCTCTCGGGTGAATACCAGGCCTCGTCGGGTAATGTCATCAAGCTCAACGCGATGAACGTGCCTCGTGGTTCGGTTGTCGTTACTGCCGGCGGTGTCACCCTCACCGAGAACAGTGACTACACCGTTGACTACAACATGGGTACGGTGACCATCACTAACCAGAGTATCATCGATGCCGGAACCAACATCAGCGTGTCGCTTGAGAACCAGTCCACGTTCTCGATGCAGCGTAAGACGCTAATGGGCCTTGACCTGGACTATGCCATCAGCAAGGATTTCCACATCGGCGGTACTGTGATGCACTATGGCGAGAAAGCCCTCACCGAGAAGGTTGCCATAGGCGACGAGATTGTCAACAACACCATTTGGGGTGTCAACATGAACTTCAGCACTAAGTTCATGTGGCTTACCAATCTTCTTAACAAGATACCCACCGTTAATGCAACCGCACCGTCGTCGCTCACCTTCAAGGGCGAGTTCGCTCAGCTGGTTCCTCATCAGGCACGCACCGGTTCAAACGCCGGCAGTAGCTACATTGACGACTTCGAGTCAACCCAGAGCGGTATTGACCTGAGGTCGCCCTATGCCTGGTTCCTGGCTTCTACACCCTATGACGGTGGGGCAGGGGCTCTCTTCCCCGAGGCTTCGTTGACCGACAACATTGAATACGGCAAGAACCGTTCGTTGCTGGCATGGTACTACATTGACCGCCTGTTCACACAGCGCAACTCATCATATGCCCCGGGTTACATCAAGAACGACCTCGAGCAGTTGTCTTACCCCTACGTGCGTGAGGTGAGCTACAGCGAGGTGTTCCCGGGACGAGACCTCAACTATGGAGAGTCTTCAACAGTGCAGACCCTCAACCTCTCGTTCTATCCCAAGGAACGCGGTCCCTATAACCTTGATGCAACCAACATCGACCCCGAGGGCAACCTTCTCAATCCCGAGAAACGATGGGGTGGTATCATGCGCAAACTTGAGAACACCAACTTTGAACAATCCAACATTGAGTATATCCAGTTCTGGCTCCTTGACCCGTTCATGGACGAGAATCTTAACAACCGCGACGGCGGTTATCTGTACTTCAACCTGGGTGAGGTGAGCGAGGATATCCTCAAGGATGGCTTGAAGAGTTACGAGAACGGTCTTCCTGTCAATGGCGACTCAACAAGCATTAAGTTTAACAATTGGGGTAAGGTGTCGACCAAGACGTCGATGACCTATGCCTTTGACACCGGCAGCGAATCGCGCCCGCTTCAGGACGTCGGTCTCAATGGACTCACCACTGCCGAGGAGAGATTGTATCCTACTTATAAGAATTATACCGACCAGCTGCGACTTAATTTGTCGCCCTCGACCATCGCCATGATGGAGGCCGATCCGTTCTCTCCGTTAAATGACCCTGCCGGCGATAACTACCATTTCTACCGCGGTTATGACTACGACGAGCAGAAGCTCTCCATCCTGCAACGCTACAAGCGCTATAACGGCACCGAGGGCAACTCGCTGTCGCAGGAGGACGTGGCCGACAAGCTCTATCAGAGTGCCCGCAGTGTCCCCGACGTGGAGGATATCAACCAGGATAACACGCTCAACGAGTATGAGCGTTACTTCCAGTATCGCGTGGCCATTCATCCCGACTCGATGCAGGTGGGCATGAACTACATCACCGACAAGCAGGTGGCAAAGGTGCGCACCCGCGACGGAAAGGACCAGAGCGCCACTTGGTATCAGTTCAGCATTCCATTGCGCGACTACGAGAAGAAGGTGGGTACCATCAGCGACTTCTCCACTATCCGCTTCATGCGCATGTTCATGACCGGTTTCCGCGAGACAACACACCTCAGGTTTGCCACCCTCGAGCTCGTGCGTGGCGAGTGGCGCAACTATGACTACAACCTCAACCTGCGTGGTGAGACACCCGCAAGCGGTTCGATCAACATCAACTCGGTCAACATCGAGGAGAACTCCAGCCGCGAGCCTGTCAACTACGTGCTGCCTCCTGGTGTGAGCCGAATCGTTGACTCGGGACAGTCCCAGATCACTCAGCTCAACGAGCAGTCAATGCAGATGAAGGTGCAGGGCCTCCAGGCCGATGATGCCCGCGGCGTTTACCGCAACACCAGCATCGACATGCGCATCTACCAGCGCCTGCAGATGTTCCTGCATGGCGAGGCACTCATCGATGACGCTACCAATCTCAAGAACGGCGACATCTCGGTGTTCCTGCGCCTGGGTACCGATATCAAGAACAACTACTATGAGTATGAGGTTCCCCTGGAGCTCACACCCCATGGACGCTACAATACCAACAGTTCTCAGGACCGCCTCAAGGTGTGGCCCGAGAACAACACCATGGACATTGACCTGGATGTGTTCACTGACGTGAAGAAGCACCGCAACGCCGAGAAACTGAGCGGCTCTACCGATGTGTCTTATTTCCAGCGTTACCAGGAGCAGGATCCCAACTATCCCAACCACCGTGTGTTCGTGATGGGTAATCCCTCGCTCAGCGACGTGCGCGTGATGATGATCGGTGTGCGCAACAATGCCCCCACTGCCAAGGATTGTATCGTGTGGGTCGACGAGATGCGTGTGACTGACTTTGACAACGAGGGCGGTTGGGCAGCCAAGGCCAATGCTACTCTCAACATCAGTGACATCGCTACCATCAATGCCGGTTTCCATCGCGAGACCCACGGCTTTGGTGGCGTGAACGAGAGCCTCAGCCAGCGCCGCATGGACAATTATAACCAGTACAACGTGGCTGTACAGGGCGATGTGGGTCGTTTCCTCCCCGAGAAAGCCAAGCTCCATGCTCCGGTTTACTACTCGGTGAGCAACGAGACCACCCTGCCCAAGTATAACCCGCTTGACCAGGATATCTTGCTCGAGGACGCCCTTGATGCTTGCACCGACAAGCACCAGCGCGACTCGATCAACAACTTTGCCGAGACTAAGCGCACGGTGAAGAGCTTCAGCGTCTCTGGACTCAAGTTTGACGTGAAGAGCAAGAACTCGATGCCTTGGGATCCTGCCAACTTCACGTTCAGCTACTCGTTTAACAAGCAGCATCTCAACGATCCCAATAACGTCTACGAGAACACCAACGACTATCGTGGTAGCTTCCAGTATAACTGGACTCCCTACATCAAGCCGTTCACTCCGTTCAAGAAGTTCGTTGACCAGAAGAACAAGAACATGAAGTTCTTCCGCGAGTGGGAATTCCGCTGGTTGCCCACTAACCTCGCGTTTAACACCAACATGTCGCGTTACTACTACGAGCAGCAAACCCGCAACGAGACCGGCATCGACGTCGAGTTGCCTGTGGCTGTCAGCAAGAATTTCTTGTGGGACCGCCAGTTTGCGCTCACATGGAACTTCACCAAGTCGCTCTCGATGTCGTTCAATAGCAACACGACAGCCCACATCCTTGAGCCCATCGGACAGGTTAACAAGGAACTCTTCCCCGATCGTTACCGCGACTGGCGCGACAGCGTGTGGATGAGCATCAAGGACCTGGGTACTCCCTGGGCCTACAACCAGACGTTCACTGCTAGCTACAAAGCACCGTTCAGCGCTATACCCATCCTGAGCTTCATCAACGCCTCGGCAACCTACAACGCGACTTATCGTTGGGACCGTGGTACGGTGATCGACAACGTTTCGTCGGGCAACACCATCGCCAGCCAGTCGTCGCTCAATATTGACACACGCTTAAACATGGAGCAGTTCTACAACAAGATTCCATATCTGCAGGCTGTCAACAAGCGGTTCTCTAGTTCGCCCAACAAGAACGACCCGCGCGACAAGAAGAGCGCAAAGAAACCCAAGAAGTTCCAGCGTACATTCAAGTTGCACAGCGACAGTGACTCGGTGCTTGTCATCAAGCATAGCCTCAACGTTAAAAAGGTGAAGGTGACAGCCACCACTACCGACAATAAACCGTTTGCCGTCAAGTTCAAGGTGCGCGACAATAACAATGTCGAGATCCTCACCACTGGCGACAAGTCGATTAAGTTTACCGTTACCGAGGACCTGACCGAGGACCGCGGATTCTGGAGTGAGCTTGGTCAGTACGCCACACGTGCGCTCATGAGTGTGCGCAGTGTAAACGTGAGGTTCAAGACGACCAATAGCCTCTCGTTGCCGCAGTTTATCCCCGACATCGGTGACATCTTTGGTCAGAACACCCACTACGACGTGATGGCACCGGGCCTTGACTTCGCCTTTGGTTTTGCCGGTGACAAGTATGTTGAGCGCGCTAAGGAGCGCGGTTGGTTGCTGGGCGACCAGTCGATGACCACCCCCGCACTCTTTGCCAAGACCCAGGAGTTCAACGCCGAGGTTCAGCTCGAGCCCATCAAGGGACTCAAGGTGACCCTCACTGGCAACCGCACCGATAACCGCACCAGCCAGATGCAGTTCATGTATGAAGACATGTCTAGGCTCTACTCGGGTAGCTACACCAAGACCCACATGGCCATCGCCACTGCGTTCAAGGGACGTGGCAATGCCGGCAACGGATATCACAGCGGAGTCTTTGACGAGTTCCTGGCCAATATCCCTGTTGTTGCACAGCGACTCCAGGATCAGTATGTGGGCGTGACATATCCCGACCGTGGCTTCCTGCGCGGAACCATCACCGCCGGCAAGGTGTTTGACCCGTCGCTTGGCGGTGTGAACCCCATGAGCAGCGACGTGCTCATCCCTGCTTTCATGGCCGCTTATTCAGGCAAAAACGCAAATAAGGTTACCCTCAACCCGTTCCCGGCGTTGAAGGAAATCCTGCCCAACTGGCGCATGACCTATGACGGACTGTCCAAGCTTCCGTTCTTCAAGAAGTACTTCAAGAGCTTCACGCTCACTCATGCTTACCAGTGTACTTACTCGGTGGGGTCGTTCAACTCGTTTACTGACTGGATCGACATTGGTGGCGGACTGGGATTCACACAGGATGCACTCACTGGCGGTGCCACACCATCGTCACCCTATAACATCTCGTCGGTTACCATCACCGAGAAGTTTGCACCGCTCATCGGTATTAACGCTACGCTCCACAACAGCATGACTGTTAACTGCGAGTATCGCGACCAGCGCACACTCTCGCTCAATAGCGCTGCCGGACAGATCGTGGAGGCAAACACCACCTCGTTTGTCATTGGCGCCGGTTACAAGATTGCTAATTTCAGAAGCGTGCTCAAGATGAAGGGCGGCAAGCAGCAGGGCGTAAGCAATGACCTAACGCTCAACTTTGACCTGCAGCTCAACAACAACAATGCGCTCATTCGCAAGATTGCTGATAACACCGCGCAGCCCACTAGCGGAACACGCACATTCAGCATCAAGTTCACCGCAAACTACCAGGTGAGCAAGCGCATCACCATGGGTGCTTATTTTGACTACCAGGCCAACACGCCGCTCGTGTCGACTACCGCTTATCCCACTACCAACACCAACTATGGTTTGAGCTTCAACATGAGCCTCGCCAAGTAATTGAAGATTCCTGCGGTATGGAAAAGAGAAAACACATCACGGTAGTCGCTGCTGTCATCGAGTGGAACGGACGCGTCCTGTGCATGCAGCGTGGTGCAACCCCCTTCTCTTATACGGCCTACCATTGGGAGTTTCCCGGTGGCAAGATTGAACAGGGCGAAACACCCGAGCAAGCGCTCGCCCGCGAGATCCTCGAGGAGATGGACCTCAGGGTGAGGGTAGGGGAACACATCACCACTGTTGACCACAGTTATCCCGACTTTGACATCACCCTGATGTTTTACCGTTGCATTGCTCTCAACGGTGGCAATGACGGAGCGCCGTCGTTCACGCGCCGCGAGCATCATGACCACCGCTGGTTGTTGCCGGGCGAGCTGGCTATGCTCGACTGGTGCCCTGCCGATGCCCCCGTCATCAGCATCCTCATGCAGCAATAACCTCCTTCCCCATAATTAGCCATGGGCTGTAGTACATCATAAGACAATCTCCCCAATATCCAACCACTTTTCTTGAGGCTGGTTCTCCGAGCCGCCGGAGGATTTCGCAAAAAAGTCTAAAGCAACGTTTTGCCCGGTCACGGGTAGCATGTAGGGACTTCACACCCCCGTGTCGTCCGTAGCGACCGCAGGACGCTGTGACACTGTAGTTTGTCCCTGGGAATCATGCTCGTTCCGAGCCTACGGACGACACAGGTGCGTGAAAATAATTGACCTATACGCCAAATAATTACGCGAGTTATCCGAGTTCTGCGCACGAGAATACCCTTAGTAGTTACCATTTTGCGATACCCTCCGCAACGCAAGCCCCTTCACGGGTTTGTTTGTTGTAAGCTACTGTATGTCAATTATTTCTGTATATTACTTCTTGTTTTTGCCGGCCACAGGTCCTCGCAAAGTTGCTCCCAAGGTTGGAGATGGAACTCCTCGCGCGTTCTACAAGCGCCCTGCCGGGGCATTCTACGGTCTGTGCGCTACATAGGAAAACAACAACTTCAAGTATTCCTCTCAGTATTCGCCTTACCTCATGGGCTGGCCTTTCCGCACGGTCACCTATGAACCCAACTGCATCAATATGGGTGAGGTGAGCGCCTATGACTGGACCTATTTCCTGTATAACCGTGACACAAAACTCCACGAGGAATTTTCGGCTTCGGGCCCCACACTCGAAGTAGACTATGGCGTGATGACTCTCGATACAGTTCCCCGCCTGTTTGCTACAGGTAGCGAAGGAACCTATAGCTACACTATTAATGGTTGGTCGGTAACCGGTTCGGGTAGCAGCAAGACAGTGAACAAAGAGTATCGTTCGCGCTACATTGCACGCGTTGACTATCAGACAACATTCACCAATACTGCCGACCAGAGCATGTGGTGCACTCCCAAGTTCCGTGCCGCAAGCACCAACCGCGATGCCACTAACCTTGCAGGCGGTACCTATTTAACTGGCGCTAAGGATGCCGAGGGAGGCACTACCGGTAAATGGTTTGGTCGCAACAGTTCGGGCATCGATGCGCTGGGTATGGCGTTTGAGAAACCCCAGCATCCCTACTTGTTGCGCCGTGTGGGTGTAGCGTTCCAGAACCTCGCGTTTGCCAACAACAATCCCTGCGACCTCAAGGTGAAGGTTTACAAACTCGACGAGATGCCTCAGTATAGCGAAACAGAATCAGTATTTGCCGAGCCTGGCGAGTTGCTGGCTGAGGGTACATTCTCTATAGTCCCCGAGGAGTTTACTGGTGCAGGTATCACAAGCGGTTTGCTTCCCTTTGACCTCGTTGCTCCCGACGATGGCAGCGGCCTGGAATTTATGGTAGAACCTGAAATTGATTTCCCCATCCTGGTTGTGTTCACTGGCTACAACAACAGCACAATCTCTGATATCACCCTCACACAGGGTACCGACCTCTATGACGAGGGCTTCGGTGAGCACTGCTACATGGGCCGCACACAGAGCGACGGCTCTATCAAGTACCAGGGTCTCAACAACTTCTTCACTTCGGGTGAGCGCAAGGCCGGCATCTCAATCTATGCCGAGGTGGCCCATCCCTACCTCACATGGAACCTGATTGCCGAAAGCGGTGAGAAGCAGTTTGATGCAGCAGGCGAGACTGTTATAATTCCCATGTACACCTACAGCCCCGCTGAGGAAATGGAAGTAACCCTCGAAGACGGCAGTGACCTGCCCGAGTGGCTCGGTCTTGAAGTTGAAGACAAGATGGAAAATGGTGAATGGACCAACGTCACCAACGTGACTCTCACTGCAGCTCCTCTTCCCGAGGGCGTGGATTATCGTGAGGCTAACGTGAAGATTCACATCCCCGGCGCTTATATCGTGTACAAGACCACACAGGGCGAGAAACATGAGGATCCCGACTTCAAGCTGGGTGACGTTAATGGCGACGGCCAGGTTGACATTGCCGACGTCAACATCCTCATCGATATCGTTCTTGGCGCTGACCAGGCCGACAAGTATGCCGGTCGTGCCGATGTCACTGGTGACGGTACAACCGACATCGCTGATGCCAACCAGGTGATTGATCTCATGCTCTCAGGAAAATGATTAGCCTATAACAACGGCGGCGCGCTATTTAGCATCCGCCTCTGAAACTGCGGCGGCATCCCGTGAAAAAGGATGCTGCCGCTATCTTTGTCTAGGTGTAGCCTTGCATATGATGTGTTATGGGCTGGCGGTTATGCTTGATATGTAAAATTTTTGGTTATTATTTGCATAATTGATGGTTAATTGTTAATTTTACACAAAATTCGCCTTGGATATTTCAAATTGACAGAAATTAACTACAAGAAACTACAATTACAGTTATGAAAAGATTTATGTTATGGGTGATGCTGGCGGTGTCGATTGCAGGCCATGCTCAGTTGCTCGAGGTGCGCGACGTGACGCGCGTGGGCATTCCTGAGGATGTGACCAGCAAGGTGGCAGCCATCAGCCCCGACGGCAGTTACCTGCTCATCACCAGCGACGTCAATGCCGGACTCTCGCGCTATGACCTCGCATCGGGTTCAATGAGTTTGATTACCGATGCTCCTGGCGCCGGCTACGATGTGAAGATATCGGCCGATGGCAACAATGTCGTTTTCCGTGAGACTTCTTACAACAAGCAGCATCTCAAGATGACTGCGGTAAAGAGTGTGAACATGACCACCAACAAGAAGGAACAGCTCGTCAAGCCCACTCGCAACCTCCAGGCTATGGACCTGCAGGGAGGTGTGGCCACCACAGTCAAGGAAGGCCGTTCTAACGTAAAGACGCTCAATAAGATGGCTGCCAGGGTGCAGCAGCATGCCATCTTGTCGATCGACCGTCTGCACCTGATGAAGACTGTCGATGGCGTCACCACCGAGTTCTCACCGCTGGGAACCGACAAGCGCTACATCTGGCCGTCGGTTTCGCCCGACGGTAGCAAGGCTCTGTTCTACGTGGGTGGTGACGGCGCCTATGTGTGCAACATCGACGGCTCTGATGTCAAGGCAATAGGCCAGGTGCGTGCTCCGCGTTGGTACAATAACGAGATCATCGTCGGAATGAACGACCAGGACGACGGCATGGTATACACCGCGTCGAGCATCATCGCTGTTGACCTCGACGGCACCAGCCAGACTCTCACCCAGGACGACGTCATCGCGATGTATCCGCTCCCCACGGCAGCCGGCGACAAGATCGCGTTCTCGACCCCTAGCGGTGAGGCATATATAATCAGTATTAACGTTCCCAAACAATAACTTGCAGCTATGAAGAAGAAACTTTCATTACTCGCCATGGCTGCAGTTATTGCAGCGTCGGCGGCACAGGCACAGAGCGCCAGTGAGTTCCGCATCTACCTTAACCCCGGACACGGCTCGTTCACTTCTAACGACCGACCCATGAACACGATTGGCCACCCCAACACCACCAGCCTGACCGACACGCTGGGATTCTATGAGGGACGCGGCACGTTGCCACGCTCGCTCTACATCGGCCACACCTTGCAGCAGATGGGCGTGAAGCCCGAGAATATCGTGTTCTCGCGCACCAAGAACGGCCCTTGGCCCAAGGACTCGGAGTCGAGCACCAAGTACAACCGCAACCTCAGTGAGATATGCGAGGAGGTCGAGGCCGGTAACTTCGACATGTTCCTAGCCTCGCATAGCGATGCCAACGATAACACAAAGGTCAACTATCCCACCTACCTCTACCGCGGACAGGACTCCAAGGCCCAGGTGGAAGGTAGCCGCGAGATGGCGCTTGCCAACCATCCTTACCACTTGGCTCCCGACCTTGAGAATTACTCAAGGACCGCTGCCTATGTCAAGGGCGACTGGGATTACTATGGCAGTTATACCACCACTACCCGCAACAACGGCAAGCAGTATACTGGCTACCTGGCCGTGCTCAAGCATGGCACCCCCGGCTATCTGCTCGAGGGATTTTTCCACACCTATGCTCCCGCACGCCACCGTGCCCTCAACTTTGACTACGACCGCGAGGAAGGTCTGCGCGAGGCTCGCGGCATCGGCGCTTACTTCGGATTCCCTCAGCTCACCACAGGCGCTGTGCTTGGTACTGTGAGGGATGCCGAGGAGGTGATGACCCATAGCCTCTATGGCTACCGCGAGGGTACCGACGACCAGTACAAGCCACTCAACGGCGCAACTGTGAAGCTCGTCAAGGACGGCACCGTGGTGAAGACCTACCAGACCGACCAGGAGTGGAACGGCATCTTTGCTTTCTTTGACGTGGAGCCGGGGACCTATCAGCTCCAGGCAAGCTGTGCGGGGTACCGTAGCCTTGAGCCTGTAGAAATCACCGTGACTGCCAACGCGACCACTTATCCCAAGCTGCATCTCAATGCAGGTACTGTTGATCCGCTCAGCCAAATCACCTTCAACCAGGAGCCCGAGACTACCTATGAGATGACCGGTACCGTGGCCCAGACCCTGCAGCATGGCGACAACACCATCGTGCTTACCCACAGCGGCAAGAACGCCAACCTCTACCTGGTGGACAACACCACCAAGCAGATTGTCAAGAACATCAGCACCAGCGGCGTCTATGTCAACGAGAGTAACCCCGGTTTTTACAACCAGCTCGGTTCTATCGCGCTCACCGCCGATGGCAAGCTCGTGGGTGTGTCTAGCGTGCGCAACTCGTTTGACGCTTCGTTTGTCGAGAGCGGTTACCAGCAAGGTACGCTCTATGGTTACTTGTGGGACAACTTCGATGCTGCTCCCGCACAGTTCTTCACAACACAGAACTCGACCAACTACTACAACGCCGACATGGGATATGCCGTGGCTGTCAACGGACCGTCGACTGCCTGCACCGTGTCGATCGTTGGCGTGACATCAGGCGACAGCCGTGCAATTCGTGTGGCTAATGTGGCTATCGCTGGCGGAGCGGTCACCAAGACCTGGCACGTGAACACCAACGCTACGCTCAATGCCGTGTCGATGGGCGATCCCGCGCAGGGCGGTAAGCTGCACCTGGCGGTGTCACCTCTTGGCAGCAACAATTATGTTATGGGTGGCTCTAAGGGCACTGTTGTCGAGTTCCCCATGCCCACAACAGCTGCCGCAGTTCCCGCTAGTTATACCTACCTGGCTGCTTCGCATGCAGCGCGTGGCGCGGGTTTCAGCTTCTTGGATTACAATGACCACAAGCTCATGGTTGCTCCTTATGGCGCAAGCACAGTCCAAGGACTTAAGCTCATCGACGTTACCGACGGCTTGAACAAGGCCATGCTCGTGAGCACAGTCAACACCGATGTTGCTTCATCATCTCCCGTTGCCTCAGCAGCTTATAGCGCTGCCGGAGCATGGGCCGATGGCGATGATATCTATGCTTATCTCACTGGAGACAACAGCATCATCAAGTTCACAACCAAGTCGGGCGACAGCCCCGAGCCTCCCGCAGGCACCGTTGTGAAGGGCATCTATGCCTACGGCCTCGACGTGGCGGCCGACGGCGGCAATTACACCTTCTCGTTCACAGCCAACAGTGACGCGGTTAAGGCTAACCTCATTTTCTATGACGCCGCTACCGGTGCCCAGGTGGGCAGCGTGGAGCTCAACGATGTGAAGGAAGGCACTAACACCGCAGTTGTCGCTAAGGCTGACCTCCCCGGCAATCCCGGCCAGCAGCTCAACTGGGCCGTTGCCCTCAAGGGGTACAAGGTGACCGAGTTCAAGCGACTCAACGACTTCACTAACTTCACCTTCACTCGTGCCGCGCTGACAGTTGACAAGAATCCTGAGAGCATGTTCTTCGGCAACCTCTATGTTGGCGACCGTACGGGAGCTTCTGCGGCTAGCAATGGTCTGTTTGCCTATAATCCAGACTGGACTCGCATCAACTCCTCTGTTCTCAAGAAGCGTGACGATGGCAAGAACTTTGCCAATAACTACCGTATCAGTGTGGACGGTAACGGTCTGGTTTATGTTTCCGATTGGGGCGATGCTGCTTCGGGTGTGTTCGTCGCCGATCCTGCCGACTTCAGTGCTGGCTTCAAGTCGTTCTTCCGCAATGCCAACGGCTCGTTCCTCTCTCGTGCATCTAGCGGACTGCTCACTAATGCAAGCGGTGAGAGTGTGGCAAGCTCGGCTCCCTCGGTTTGGATCCAGGGCACAGGTGCCGATACCAAGATGTATGTCTACAACGAGGATATGGGCAATATCGTCAGCCGTTATGACATAGGAACTGCTGACCATTGGAACCAGGCTCCCTCGTTCAACTACAACATCGGCTCTCTGCAAGCTAATGGTAATGGTAACGTGATTGCCGACGACGAGGGTAACATCTGGGTGGCACAGACCCGTGCTGCAGGGCAGAACACAGCAACCATACCGTCGCTCATCTATGTGGACAAGAACGGCAATGTGCTCTACAATTCAGGAAACGATCCCAACATCAACGGTTCTGGTGGTTCGGGCTTTGCTATTTCTAACGATGGCAAGACTCTCGTCATTAACGAACCAACTGGTACGCTCAAGTTCTTTGACATCAAGTGGAATGGCGCTACACCATCGCTCGACTACAAGTTTGAGTATCCTTGCGACGCAATTGATGGCAGCAAGTATATCTATGAGATGGCGTTTGACTACGGCGGCAACCTCATTGCCGGCGGTAGCAAGGTGGGCATTTATTCAATACCCTCTGATGTCAACGAGAACACAACTCCGGCTCGCAAAGCCCTCATCGTTGAGAAACCGGGTTACCACCGCTGCGACGTGAACCGCGACGGCAGTGTTGATGTCCAGGACATCTCGTGCGTGCTTGGCTATGCACTTTGCTTTGAAGGTGCCAGCGACTATGACGGCCGTGTAGATGTTAATGGCGACGGCGACGTGGATGTTGCCGACATCAACAACATTCTCTTCGTTGCATTAGGCCAGTAATGTGATATTTATTCCGCTTGACGGGACATGAAATAGAGCGGGACAGCTTCGCCACGAGGCTGTCCCGCACTGTTTTTTCCCCCTTAATGTGCGCTTTAACGCATTAATCTTGTGCATAATTGCGAAAAAATCACTAACTTTGCACCCGTTTAGAAAAATAGTACAATGCAGCAGAATATTAGAAACATTGCCATCATCGCTCACGTCGACCATGGCAAGACTACACTGGTAGACAAGATGCTCGCCGCGGGTAACCTGTTCCGCGACAATCAGAACATGGGTAATCAAATCCTTGACAGCAACGACCTGGAGAGGGAACGCGGCATCACAATCCTTTCTAAGAACGTCTCAATCAACTATAACGGATACAAGATCAACATCATCGACACCCCGGGCCATAGCGACTTTGGTGGCGAGGTGGAGCGTGTCCTCAACATGGCCGACGGCTGCTTGCTGCTCGTCGACGCCTTTGAGGGCCCCATGCCCCAGACCCGCTTCGTGCTCCAGAAGGCCATCCAGCTGGGACTCAAGCCCATCGTGGTCATCAACAAGGTGGACAAGCCTAACTGCCGCCCCGACGAGGTGCAGGAGGCTGTCTTCGAACTGATGTGCAATCTTGACGCAACTGAGGACCAGCTCGACTTCCCCACCGTCTTTGGCTCGGCCAAGGAAGGCTGGATGAGCGACGACTGGACTCAGCCCACCGACAACATCACCGCCGTGCTCGATGCCATCATCAAGTACATCCCCGGTCCCGAACTCATCGAGGGTGACCCCCAGATGCTCATCACTTCGCTCGACTACAGCAGCTACGTGGGACGTATCGCAGTGGGACGCGTTCACCGCGGCACCATCAAGGACGGCATGGAAGTGGCACTGTGCAAGAAGGACGGCTCTGTTTCTAAGCAGAAGGTTAAGGAACTGCGCACCTTCGAGGGCATGGGACAGAAGCATGTCGAGGAAGTATCGAGCGGCGACATCTGCGCCATCATCGGTATCGACGGCTTCGAGATTGGCGACACCATCTCGCTCGTCGCTAACCCCGAGCCACTGCCTCGCATCGCTATCGACGAACCCACCATGTCGATGCTGTTCACCATCAACGACTCGCCCTTCTTTGGCAAGGACGGTAAGTACGTGACTTCACGCCACATCTATGACCGCCTCAACAAGGAGTTGGACAAGAACCTTGCCCTGCGCGTGGAGCGCACCCCCAACGAGGACGCCTGGCTCGTCTTTGGCCGTGGCGTGCTGCACCTCAGCGTGCTCATCGAGGAAATGCGCCGCGAGGGCTACGAGCTCCAGGTGGGACAGCCCCAGGTAATCATCAAGGAAATCGACGGCGTTAAGTGCGAGCCCATCGAGTCGCTCACCATCAACGTCCCCGAGGAATATTCTAGCAAGATGATCGACATGGTGACCCGCCGCAAGGGTGAGATGACACTCATGGAGACCCAGAACGACCGCATCATGCTCGAGTTCAAGATTCCCTCACGCGGTATCATCGGTCTGCGCACCAATGTGCTCACAGCCAGCGCCGGCGAGGCTATCATGGCCCACCGCTTCCTGTGCTACGAGCCTTGGAAGGGCGAGATCACACGCCGTGTCAACGGTTCGCTCATCGCCATGGAGGGCGGCACAGCGTTTGCCTATGCCATCGACAAGCTCCAGGACCGCGGCAAGTTCTTCATCTTCCCCCAGGAGGACGTTTACGGCGGTCAGGTAGTGGGCGAGCACAGCAAGGAGAAAGACCTCGTCATCAACGTGACAAAGTCTAAGAAACTCACCAACATGCGTGCAAGCGGTGCCGACGACAAGGTGCGCATCATCCCGCCCATCGTCTTCAGCCTTGAAGAGGCCCTCGAGTACATCAAGGCCGACGAGTACGTGGAGATTACCCCCAACCACATCCGCATGCGCAAGATTGTCCTCGACGAACTCGAGCGCAAGCGCATCAACAAGGCCAACGGCCAGGAAGACTAATCCCCAGTAGGTTATAATCTCTGTTATCTGCTCAATCACCGTGAACCAATAGTTCCGCGCGAGAATACCATCGCTGCCGACATGCTTTAACGCGCCTGGGGGTTCTCAAAAAAAACGAGATAAACCCCTTGCGGCAGGACGGGAGCTGTCGCTCCTGATGTCATGGGCACGTGATTTTCCTAGCGAGCAAGCTCGCCGGTAAAATCATGTGCCCATGTCATCACCTTCCTGCGTAAGGCAGTCGTCCCGCCCCAAGGCGATAAACCGCAATAAACCTTAACCAACCTTTATAAACCTTTATCAAAATTAGTCAACCTTGTCTCGCAATGGCTGGCGGCATAGGTTTCCCTCGGGAGGTTGTTTTTGGGGGTTTATCGCTTTGTGGGTGTGAGAGGTTTTTTGTCTTTTCCCATACCACTGCGACAAGAACAGAGGGCAAATTAAATTTTAATTTCTTCTAATTTCTGTCCTTCCTATCCACAGAAACCATTTTGAGACACGCTCCGCACATATATTATGTACTAGGTCTTGCTAATTTCAGATTATATCCTTAATTTTGTAGGATTAAAAGGAAAATCACTATGGGACAAACATTGAACAACGGTTCCCTGCTGCAGGGAGGCCGATACAAGATATTGAGTGCGCTGGGCCAGGGAGGCTTCGGCATCACCTACATGGCCGTGCAGAGCGGCCTTGAGCGCAAGGTAGCCATCAAGGAATTTTTCATGAAAGAGATGTGCAGCCGCGACGAGAGCACCAGCCGTGTCACTCTGGGCACTGAGGGCGGCCGCGAGACAGTGGAGCGCTTCCGCGAGAAGTTCCTCAAGGAGGCACGCAACATCGCCCGCTTCAAACATCCCAACATCGTGCGCATCCACGACATCTTTGAGGAGAACGGCACCGCCTGCTACGTGATGGAGTATGCCGGCTGCGGTTCGCGCAACGACAAGGTGAAGCGCGAAGGCCCGTTGTCTGAGCCCGTGGTCACCCGCTACATCAAGCAGATAGCCTCGGCGCTCGAC
>JAZQPG010000218.1:0-6179 GCA_045628365.1 Sodaliphilus sp.
GTGCACAACATATGCTCCGATGTCATAGAGTCCACATTCGGGTACGCCAAACACCGGCTCCCCTCGAACAAGAACACCGGCTTCACGCCGCTCGTGCTGCTAATACCGGCGCACCTCAGGGTGGCCGACATCAAATCGTGCAAAGACCTGGACCTCAGTGATGCTATGCGCCGGACAAAGCTCGCCGACATAGCCAGGTGGAGAAAGGAAAACCTCCTCCCCAACCCTACAAAGACCAGAGCGAGAACCCTGTCAATGGCGATGTGATTTTTGGGACATCATTTCCAAACAAACTTGACAGCCTAGGACAGTCCCCCTGATGGCTTCAACATATACCACTCGTAAAAGACAACTTTCCACTTAAATCGAATGTTTTCCACTTTTATCACCCGTTTTCCATGGTTTCCATTTTCATGAGGAAATGCGGTAGACAAGGCTGGACAAGCCCCAAAAACATAAAACCACATTGTCTTTTAGTGTACTGTCGATATTTTTTGAATGGAGTATTGTGTAGGATTAAAAAAAAATCGCTAAATTTGCCGTCAATTAATACTTTGAACTATGACAAAAATTGTTGCATTCTTATAATTTGCCTCGATTTTGTTAAAGTTTGCGTCTTGCCGGATGCCGAGGGCAAGATTATCAAAGAGGAAATCGTAACCGGGAATAACGACGACGGGCATGCCCCGTACCTGCAGCGTTCATTTGACGAACACATGAACGTGTTCAGGCTGGGTCCTCGTCCGAGTGATATAGAAAGATATTATTTTCAATACAATTAATAATTTAAATTTTAGAGACAATGAAAAAATTCAGTTTGTTTTTATTTGCGGCAATGTGTATGCTGGGCGTGACAATGCTGACAGCATGTGGTGATGACAATGACGAGCCTAAGACCAAGAATGTGAAATCAATAGACATTACCGCTTATAGCATATTCAGCGGTGAAATGATGAAAGTGGTTGACGTCACAATGGTAGTATTTGATAACGATGTTGAGAAACGAGTACCCTTAAACAGCGATGGATACGGTGAATACAAGATGAAAATTGATAAGTTCCCCGCCGATGTAACCTTCTGGCTCGAGTATAAGATGAACGGCAAGACAGTGGATACTGCCAAGAAATATCCCCACACTCGCACCACAGGTTTCGATTTTGTATATAACTACACCGACGGTTCAAAGAGTTCATCTCAGAAGTCGGCTTCAACATTCATTTCAGATGGTGTAACTGGCGACAAACTCAGTGCTTGGGTTACTTCACAGAACTCTAAGAAAATCGCGCACACAATCTCATTTGACAAAGAAGGCAAGATTGTTAAAGAATAATCGCTGACGCAGAACCGGAACCTATCGGTGACGGAATTATACATGAGTAATGTGTCTCAGCACAAGAACTCGCATAGAGGGTGTATCAAAATTCTGATGCACCCTCTTTTTCTTTATTGACTTGCGACCTCTGCACGCTCTCGCTTCTGTGGGAGACCGCCGAGGGGGTTACTTGGCCTTGAACAGCAGGTTGCCCTGGGTGTCGTAGAATGACACCTCGCCGTCGTCAGCGATATTGTATTTTGCCACCTTGTTGAACGCGGCTATGAACTCGTCCTCGCGCATCTCCTCGGGACAGAACATCTTGGTGGACATGCCTTGCTTGAAGGTGAGGCTGCCGTCCTTGCTGGCAACGTAGAAGCCGCCTATCGTGTTGCAACCCACGGTGGCGCTCACGCGGCCGTCCTTGAACATGATGCTGGGCTGTGCCATCTCGCTGCCGGGCAGCTGGGTACCGTTGAGCTGGGTGATTGAATAAGTCTTGTTGTCCAGGCCTGCGCCACACTTGCACGCGGTCATCATCGCCATTGCAGCAAGAGCTGCGATAAATGTAAACTTTCTCATAACACTTCTTTCTTTTTTGGGGTTCAGTTAAAAATTCCTCACTGGGAGGTGACGGTATTTAGACCGCAATATGCCGTCATGGTTTAATCGCTCCAATCACTGGCTGTGCCGCATCGTTAAACCCCTACGCACTTTTGCCGTCTAATAATGGAAGAATTATTTGCTTTATTATCTAATAAAGTGTATCTTTGCGATTCAATAACTAAATTTTGACCGTTATGCGTAAATTATCATTATCAATATTATTTATTTTCATCATGAATCTATTTTCTTTCATGGCCCATTCCCAGGAGAAGAAGATTGACTTCAACTACCCGAAGGATGTGTCGAAAAACGCACTCGCCGACCTGGAGTCGGCGCTCAAGACGGGCAACGGTGAGCTCACCGTGGATGCCCTTATCCGTTATTCAATAGCCCAGAGCGGCATCAGCGACGAGAACCTCAAGGAAATCGTCGACCGCATCGAGAGCACCATCAAGAAGGAGAAACGCCCCGAGATCAAGGCGCTGCTCTACTACTTTGAGGCCAGTGTCTTTGAAAGCTACATGCGCAACGGTGATGTACGCGAGGCCGAGACCATCGAGGGCGAAGAACCTGCCACCGACTACAGCGAGTGGAACGCATTTCAGTTCAAAGCCAAGATTGACGAGCTCCACAAGCTCGCGGTTGCCGACCGCCAGGCGCTCGAAGCCGTGAAGGTGACCGACCTGCCCAAAATCATCAAGTACAACAGGTTGGGTGTCACCTACGTGCCCACCATGTACCTGTTCCTCACCGGCGAGATAATCGACAATACGCGCAACGAGGCTCTCAAGACCTGCTACTTGGAGAGCGCCAAGGCTACCAGCACACCCGCCTACCTGTATGCAGTGAAAAAATATGAGCATAACAGTGACAAACGCAGCGAAGCATATGAGCAGTATCGCGACGATGAGCACTGCGGCATGCTGCTCCCAGAATATGCCAGCAACAAGGAAGACTATGCCAAGCTGAAGGACTACCTGGCACGCTTTTCCAAGGGTCTCTATGCGTCCAATGTGCAGAACGCCATCAACCGCATGGAGTCCAAGCATGTTAACCTCACCGTTCCACGACACATCACCAAGGGCGAAACAGTCAAGCTAAAAGTAAAATACAACAACGTGGAGCGCGTCAGCCTTAATGTGTATCGCATACCCGACAAGGAGATAGGCAACAGCAGCTACTCTTACACGCTCAGCCGCCTGGAGAAGGTGCAGACCATCAATCTGGACCTCGAAGGCACCGTCCCCTTTGAGGGCGAGAAAGAGACCGAGGTCAAGGGGCTTGACTACGGAAAATATGTCATCGTGCCGTCGTACATCGCCGATGGCACGGAGCAACTCGACGAGAGCGTGAACTGGCGCGACGACCACACCGTGAGCGACCTGGCAATCTTCACACTCGAGCAGAGCGACAAGCAGAACAAGGTGTTCGTGGTCAATGCCAAGACCGGTGCTCCCGTGGCAGGAGTGAACGTGTCGATGGACTACAAGTATGACAACATCCACATTAAGGGCACCACCGACAAGGACGGCATGGTAGTCATCCCCGGCAACGTTGAGCGCTGCGAGATCAAGGCCGCAAAGGGCAACGATAAGTATGCCGACGCACTGAGCTACTACCGCAACGGATTTGGTGACAACAGCAGGCTCTGGACCGATATTTTCACCGACCTTGCCATCTATCGCCCGGGCGAGAAGGTAAAGTGGGCCATGGTAGCCTACACTAGCGGAGACAACACCCGCGAGCTCAGTCCCAACACCGAGTTCGTCGTTAAATTCCTTGACCCCAACCGCAAGGAAATCAGCAAGATCGATGTAACCACCGACGAGTTTGGCCGCTGTGAGGGCACGTTTGACATCCCCACCGACCGCCTCAACGGCCGCTTCTCTATTAACGTTGCACGCAAGAAAGGCTACAGCACGTCGAGCAAGGATGTCAACGTGAGCGAGTACAAGACCCCCACATTCGACATCGCATTCACCACCCAGCGCAGCTCCTTCGTGGCCCTGGAGCCCGTGGTAATTGAGGGCAAGGCCAAGACCTACTCGGGTCTGCCCGTGGCTGGCAGCGAGGTGGAAGTGACGCTCAACAAGAACGAGTGGTCATGGAGCTGGCGCCACTACATGCCCAGCGTCAAGGGCACTGTGCTCATGGACACCACCGTGACAACCGATGCACAGGGTAACTTCAAGCTCGAATTCCCCGCAGCGCTCTTCCCCGAGAACGAGAGCAAGTACCACTGGAGCCGCTACAACTACAGCGTTGACGTGAAGTGTACCAATGCCGCCGGCGAGACTCACGAGGCTACCAAGTCGTTCATCGTGGGCAGCCGCCGCGGCATCGAGATGCCCGAGAAGGCGACATTCCTCAACAACAAGAAATATGCCATCCCCGTCACATACCATACGACAAGCGAGACCGAGAAGAGTGTGGTTTGCACTTACGAGCTCATCAACAAGGACACCAAGGAAACCGTGAAGACCGGCAACTTTGACACTGCCGAGCCCAAGGTTGACTTCACCTCTGTTCCCTCGGGCGAATACACGCTCAAGGCTCACATCCTCGCTACCGACAAGGACGAGACCAATACCGATGCCCAGATGACCCTGGTGCTGTGGCGCGAGAACGACAAGCAGGCACCCATCAAGGACTGCGCAATGTGGCTGCCCAGGACCGACATCAAGGCCGATGCCAACGGCAAGGCTTCGTTCCTCGTGGGCACCTCTACCCCCGAGTCCCACATCTATATGGTTGTGGCAAGCAACAAGGGCGTGGAGCGCAGCGAGTGGCTGCACTACACCGCTCCCGGCATGCACACGGTGAACGTCACCGTCCCCAACCGCGACGAGGAGGCCCTCAACATCACACTGTACACCTACCACAAGAGCAAGGAGGTCAAGGAATCGCTGTATGTCACTTGCGAGGCCCGCGAGCGCAGCATCAACATGGAGGCGACATCGTTCCGCGACAAACTCGTGCCCGGCACTCCCGAGCGCTGGACTTTCAAGGTGACCGACAAGCATGGCAAGCCCGTCAACGCGGCCGTGATGCTCGAGATGTTTGACAAGGCTCTCAACACTCTTGCCAACAACACTTGGCAATTCTACCCCTACTGGATACGCAGTTATAAGTTCAGCATCGAAGGACAAAACCTCACCTACAGCGCTATGCTGTCTAAGGACTGGCAACGCAACGGCAAGAAGATCGCTGCCATCAAGTATCCCGAGCTTTACATGTATGACCAGGAGCTCTTCGGTTATCTGGGACACGCCAACGTGATGTACAACAAGGCTGCAGGAGGTCGCGTACTGATGGCCTCACCCATGGCAATGGTCGAGGAAAGTGTCGCCGACGTAATGTACAAACGTGCTGCCGGCGTAGAGGTTGAAGAGTGTGAAGTGGCATTTGCCGACAGCTGCATGGTTGATGGAATGGACATTGCCCCCGAGGCAGCTCTCGACAACGTGCAGATGCGCATGGCCGACGTGAAGACGGCCCTGTGGCAACCCATGCTCACCACCAACGCCCTGGGCGAACTGGTAGTGGAATTTGACGCACCGCAGTTCAACACCACATGGATTGTGCAGGGCTTCGCCTGGGACAAGGAACTGTACTCTTCTCGCTTCAACCGCGAGGTACTCACCCAGAAGGAAGTGATGGTCAAGGCAAGCCTGCCACGCTTTGTGCGCACCGGCGACAAGGCGACGCTCACAGCAAGCGTGATGAACGCTACCGACGAGCCTCGCCAGGCCAAGGCCGTGATCGAGCTCTTTGACCCGCGTACCGGCACAGTGATTGCGACCAAGGAATTCAACGAGCAGCTGCAGCCTAGCGGCACCAACGCGGTGTCGATCGACTGGGACGTGCCCGAGTCGATGGCATTCGTAGGCTTCCGCATCAAGGCGGCAAGCGGCAAGCACAGCGACGGCGAGCAGGTGATGATCCCCGTGCTGGCAAGCACCCAGCCCATCATCGAGACCCAGCCGTTCTACATCGAGCAGAACGAGCACAACCACAGCGTTACAGTGCCCAGCAATGCTCGCGACGCTCGCGTGACACTCGAGTACTGCGACAACCCCACTTGGTACTGCGTCACTGCCCTGCCCTCGATATTTGACGACAACTACAAGATAAGCACCCGCGCGGCACACACCCTCTTCACCATCGACGTGGCTCAGGGCATCGCCGGCGCTAATCCCAAGATTAAGGAAGCCGTTGACCACTGGAACGCTAACCCGCAGGACAGCGTGCTCGTGTCGAT
>JAZQPG010000219.1:0-22223 GCA_045628365.1 Sodaliphilus sp.
AGCAGTGACCGACGTGAAGGTATACAGCAACTGCAAGAACCCTGTACTCACTGTTAACGGCAGTGTTTATGCCCTTGAAAACAAGGGACATAACACGTGGATTGCTAAAGATGTGCAACTCAAACTCGGGGCCAACGAGGCTGTAGTAGTGACCGATGAAGGCGCAACCGACTCATGCGGTTGGGTGCTGAATGAGTGATTAGAAGTTCATTCGATTAACGGTTTATATATTATAAATGAAAAAGATAGCTATTGTTATAGCGGCAATGATGTGTGTTGCCGGCACCTGGGCCAAGAACAATGTTAGCCCAGTGGACTATGTGAACGTGCACATGGGAACAGCGTCCAAGGGCGAGGGTGGTACAGCTCCCTTTGTGGGTGAGCCCCATGCCATGACCAACTTCCTGCCCCAGACACGCGAAAACAAGATGGGTTCAATGGCCTATATATATGACGACAAGTCGATTATGGGTTTCATGGCATCGCACCAGCCCACCATCTGGATGGGTGACTACGGCTACATGTCGCTCATGCCGCAAACCGGTGCCGATGTGCGTGTGCTTCCCCAGGACCGCGCATTGCCCTACAGCCACGACAGCGAGAAGGCTACGCCTTACCGTTATAGTGTTGACCTGCAAGCTCCTGAGGGTAAGCTTCACGTGGAGATGAGTGCTGCCAGCCGTGCCGCGCTGATGCAGTTCACCTTCCCCCGCAAGGTGCAGCAGCGTGTCATCTTGCAGGGCATCAACCTCAACCCCGCGCTGGGCGACTGGGCAAATGATTACGGCCCCCGCCTCGAGAAACTGCGTGGCTGGGTGAAAGTTGACCTTGATAACAACGAGATTGTGGGCTACAACCCCGACCGACAGAGCGCGCAGATTGGCCCCGAGACTCCCAACTTCAAAGGCTACTTTGTGATTCGTTTCAACCGCCCCATCAAGGGACACGGCACATGGGACGGCGACAAGGTGTATCGCGACAAAGCCGAGCTCACTGGCACTCGCATGGGCGCGTTTGTGGAGTTTGGCAACAGCGACGGTAAACCTGTTGTGGCCCAAGTGGGTACATCGTTCATCAGCGTGGAGCAGGCCCGTGCCAACCTTGACAAGGAAGTGGGTAGTAAGAGCCTCGACGCGCTGGCACAGAGCACACGCGAAGCATGGAACAAGGTGCTGTCCAAGATGAGTGTCGAGACCGATAATCTGGACGACAAAACCATCTTCTACACAGCTATTTACCTCAATTATAGATTCCCGCGCGAGTTCAGCGAGGACGGCCGCTACTACAGCGCCATGGACGACAAGGTGCACGAGGGCATCTCTTACAACGACTTCTCGCTGTGGGACACCTTCCGCGCCACCCATCCGCTGCTCACCCTGCTCGAGCCCGAGATGACCGGCGACATGATCACCGGCCTGCTCAACATGTATAAGGAAGGCGGCTGGCTGCCCATGTGGCCCAACCCGTCGTACACCAACATCATGATCGCTACCCATGCCGATGCCGTCATTGCCGATGCCTACATGAAAGGCATTCGCAACTATGACGTCAACCTTGCCTACGAGGCCATGCGCAAGGACGCCATGACACCTCCCGATGCCGACACCCAGCGCCGCTACGGCGACCGTGACCGCTGGACATCCTACGAGGCACGCGCTGGCGCAAGCTTCTATCACACAATAGGCTACGTGCCCGACGACCGCACCTCCGAGAGCGTGTCGCGCACCCTGGAATATGCCCTCGACGACTGGTGCATCGCACAGGTGGCACGCGACATGGGCAAGACTGACGACTACAACGCCCTGATGCGCTGGTCACAGAACTACCGCAACCAGTACTGCAAGGAGAAAGGATTCATGCTGCCCCGCAAGTATGACGGCACGTGGATCGACATCAACGACCACGACCGCCACGGCCTGACAGAGGGCTCGAAGTGGACCTACCTCTTCTGTGTGATGCAGGACATCCCCGGCATGATAGAGATGATGGGCGGCAACGAAGCCTTTGCCCGCAAGCTCGACCAGAACTTCGAGGGAGGCCACTATCGCCACGACAACGAACCCGGCCACCACTACATCTACCTCTATGACTACTGCGGACAGCCCCGCAAGGCGCAAGAACTCATCCGCAAAACCGTGCGTGACAACTACCACAACGCCCCCGACGGCTTCAACGGCAACGACGACTGCGGCCAGATGTCGGCGTGGTACCTGTTCTCAGTCATGGGATTCTACCCCGTTACCCCCGCCAGCAACGTCTTCGCCCTGGGCGCACCCCAGTTCAGCAAAGTCACCATCGACATCACCTCGCCCAAGACCGGCAAGACACACATGCTCACTATCGAGGCCAAAGGCCTGAGCGAGAGCAACAAATACGTGTCATCGGTGACAGTCGACGGCCTCAAGCTCACCGGTCATCTCATCACCTACGACCAACTGCTCAACGCCAGCAACATCACCTTCACGATGAGCAAGTAGAAAAACAAGATAACTCCAACAAATGGCACAGTGGGGACAGTCCCTGTTGTGCCATTTTTCTTCATTCCTAATTTGTTTATTTCATTTAGAATCATTACCTTTGCACAATAATTGACACAACGGGGACTGTCCCTGATGTGTCAAATCTATCATTTTAAATTAATAAATAACATGCCACGCAAAAGTAGAGAAATTAGCCCCACTGGCGTTTATCATGTGATGGTCAGAGGCATTAACCGTTGTGATATCTTTATGGACGACCAGGACCGGCGGAAGTTTGTGAAAACACTGCGTTCGGTGACTGCTCCTGTAGACAAAGATAAGAACCCGTTGCCCCCATACTGTAATATCCATGCTTATTGTCTGATGGATAACCATGTCCATCTCTTGCTTGCCGAGGGCGCAGAGAGCGTTGGAGAGGTGATGAAGCGCATATCGGTGGCATATGTGAGTTATTTCAACAAACGTTATGAGCGAATTGGAACTTTGTTCCAGGGCCGTTTCCGCAGTGAGCCCGTGGGTGACGCTGGTTATTTCATACGTTTGTTGCGATACATACATCAAAACCCGTTAGAGGCGCAGATGGTAACTAATGTAAACGACTACTGGTGGAGCAGTTGGCAGGAATATAGTAATCCCGGGAAGGAGAATGGAATATGCTGTCGCACATTGCCGTTTAGCAATATGTCCTGGGCTGAGGTGTGCGAGCTGGCTTTGCGCAATTGTGACCAAGGCTATATTGGTCGTGACAGGGGGCATCATCGTCTCAACGATAAAGAAGCGAGGGCAATCATTGAGAAAGCAATTCCCGGAATGGATTATCGGGAGATAAGTAGGAAAGACAGGCCTGGGGTTTTGAGGCCGATCATCGAATCGGGGGTGTCTAAGTTGCAGATAGAGCGGATATTGGGAATGCCTCGTTCAACAATAATCAGGTCCTTAAAGAGCGAAAAATGACACAGTGGGGACTGTCCCTATTGTGTCATTTTTGGAGGCTTTAGGGTTGTGGGGTGAAACCTACTAGTGTGTCCTAAAAAACTTGTCGGGAGTGTACAAAAAATGAATATTTATAAACCGATTGTCTGGAATTATCTGTAAATGTCTATTTTTGAACATTTTTTTTAAATATATTTGCGTTATTCTTATAAAAATCTTAATTTTGCAGCCCAAATGCAAAAAATTAGTTGCCTAAGGGACTAATAACGAATGTTACAGATAGCAATTGACGGTATTCAATGAGGGATTTTTATAGGCATTTCCATGCTAAATATGTGTATATAGGGAATTTAGAACAATACTCCGTGTGGTGCCGTTAAAGATGTTATAAAGGAGTAAGAAATTAAGGGAAAGAAAAGATATGAAAGTTTTAAGATTGATTGCAACGGTAGCAGTTGCAAATGCCGCGGCCTTTACTACTTTTGAGGCCCTGGCCCGTGTGGCCGATGATTCTGAGCTCAGCACTCATCACAGTCACCCCATCAGCCGCAACCTGACAGTGCAGTATTTAAATGAGTATCTGGGCAGTACTGTATATAATAGCAACGACAACACCCAGTGGTTTTTTGGCGCAACAAAAATTGATGGCAAGATCGTGCCTGACGCTCCCTCGGCAACACAGCCCGGCGATGTGATTTTTGTCGAGGTGAATGACTACTGGAAAGGTACGCAGTGGTATGGAACCCCTTCACTATACAATCAGGTGATGTATGGTGTCAAGTCTATCAACAAGGTGGGCCAGGGTACGCAGATTGGTAACGGTGCTATTTATCACTACAAAGCTACAACAAGCCGTTTTTTCTTTGCAGTGAGGACAAGTGATTTCTATGTCAAGCAGGGCAACCATACGGATGGCACGTCTGATGATTCAAAGTGGGTAGAGTATAACACTGATGTTTATTATCTGGAGGACATTGTCAACACGAATACCGGAGAGGAGGTGCGCCGCGTGAAGCCTTTCCGCTGGTATAACGAGTTCTCGGCCGTAAAGGAAGAGGACAGGTCCAAGGGGTGGGGCGCACTCAGCGGTGCGTTTGACGAGCTTAAGAACGGTGATTTCAAGGAGGTTCCCCATTCTTGCTCTAACTCTCTCGAGGTTAATCACTTCACTACGCTGAACGACCCGAATGTGGTTGATGAGCCTTATAGTGCCGAGGTCATGCTGTTTGTCCCCGCTGGCACAAACGCGGCCGTTAACAGCAAGAACACCAACTACAGCACCGGCAATATCCCGCAGGTGTTCTTCTATGTCAATTCGCTCGAAGGCAGCCGTGTCCAGGCAAGCACCTCCAGCAAGTATGCCATCAACCTCAACTGGCAGACATCATTTGACAAGGCCAGTGGCAACGGCATCACTTTCACTCCCTGGAACGGCACCAAGGGCGGTGTGAAAGAGGAGAGCCACGTTTATCGCAAGATCGAGGGGTCGCAAAGTTTCACCGAGGTTTATATAGAGGACGGCCTTGTCAACCTCAAGCAGTGGACTGACAAAGAGCTTCCGCTCAAGGCGGCAGGATATGACGTGGAGTACTATGTTATCACCAAGGTCATCACTTACGATGCACGCGGTGAGCGCACCGGCGAGGAGATTGCCACGGCTCCCACAAACCACGTGACCTTCCACATCCCCGGCACAGGAGAATACTTCGGGCTGGAACTGAGCAATAACTTTACCAGCAAGTTCTCTCCCGTGGCCGGCAACATGGGTCGCAGCTACAACAAGATCGAGAACGTTGTCATTGCCAAGACCAACGAGCTCACCCCCGCGCTGAGCGAAGTCAAGAAAGGCGACCGGTTCAAGCTCACCCGCCAGCAGGAAACTGGTAATCAGGACGTGAGGACCCTTGAGATAACAGGTATAACGACATCTGGCGGCTTGTTAGGCTTTGGTAAGAAGACGACTTATTCCTACAAGATTAACAACGGCACGGTGCAGTCGTCTACCACATGGACGACGGTCCAGGACATTCTTGACGTCCTTTTGGGTGCCAACGGGTATGCCGAGACCCTGAACTATGTCCCCGGCAACATCTATGACGCCAAGTACCAGCTCGTGTATACCGACAGCTACAACGATTCGCACTACTCTAACGTGGTGTCGGCCCGCAGCCTGCGCACCGACGTGGAGGTAGAGAAGGCCTACCGCTCGGGTACCCCTGATCCCGAGAAGAATGCGGCCCAGGAGCTGTACACCGCGACCGTGCGCTTCAAGCCCATCATCAGCGACAACGTGGCCTACTACAACATATGGCGCAACGCCGAGGAGAAGGTGGTGCGCATAGGCCAGTCGGGCACTTCGTTTGCCATTATCGGCAAGGACGACCAGGGCAACTTTAACGTTGATCTGGGTGCCATCGCCCCCGATGATGACGGTTATATCAACGTCGCTATAGACCATGCTATGGAAAAGCACGTGTGTGAATTTGAGACCGGCAACGGTCTTGCGCTTGACGATGATGACCTGTTCTTCACCGTGGAGGTGTGTGCGACAGGTAGCAACTCCTATGGTAACCGTGACCGCGCGAGCGACTTCGTGGGCGATCCCTCCGAGCTCGTGCTCAACAGCTATGGTGTCTTCTACGAGGGCAACAGCTCGATACCTGGCGAGTATGCCGCCGAGATCTATTGGGACAAGATCAAGAACAAGGACAACCTGGGTGCAAGCGACTATGTTGCCGAGGAGCCCGACTACTACACCGTGCATCGCTGCCGTCTCTCGGGCAACGGCGAGGTGGCATATGAGCCCATCACCGAGTATTGGCGGGGCCACAACGACCTCTTTGACTCAGAGGGGAACTTGATAGAGAAGGGCAAATACACCCTGGTTGACAAGACCACCGACGGCTCGGCCTATAGGTTCACCCCCGAGGTTATCCAGCAGGCGCTTGCCGAGACTGGCGAGGACCACTTCTGTGTTGTGGACTTCATCACCGACAAGAGTTTCGTGGCCGACGGCATCAGTGTTTTCCCCGCCGTGTACTACGTGAAGGCCCACTATGACAGTCAGTTCAAAACCGAGGATAACGAGTGGATTGCCGCCGACTACAATGCCATCCAGAACTTCGTGGAGAAGAATTCTAATCCCGCACGCGCCACGGCAACCATCGTTACCGGCGTGAACGAGAAGATTGACAGCGAGGTGGTGTCAACCATCTACTATGACCTCATGGGCTATCCCGTGGCCAAGCCTGCCCGTGGCCAGATCGTGGTTGCGCAGTACCGTCACGCTAACGGCAAGACCAGCGCGCGCGTCATCAGGTTCTAGTTAAAAAACGATATATTTTCCTTGCATTGATATGGCATCTGGCTGTCACGTTACGGCCAGATGCCTTTGTGTTATTCCTGGCGTGGCGGGGTAAATGTAGGCTGTACAATAAGCATTTAGCGGTTTTGTCGCATGGGGTTTGACCCGAATGTTATATTTTTTGGGATATTAGTGAGTGTTTTATTGCGCGTGTTTAGTTAATTTTGCACTTGTAAAAAACTATATACGCAACATCAAAAACCAAACGATATGAAATTTTTGCAAGAATTTTCTAAGACAACCATGATGCTGCTGGGCGCGGCGTCAGTGTCCCTGGCGATGCATGCGGCCACTTCGACCGAGACCGTGGGTCGCTGGAATGTGTCTTATGATGATGCCACCCACATGGTGTCTATCACTAAGGACGGGCAGAACGTGCTGCACGACGTGTGCGCCAAGTTCAAGCTCGGAGCTACTGAAGTCAATACCACAAGTTACAGTGCCGTGGAGTTCAAGGCTGAGGACGTGACTCCTGCCACCGGTCCTGCCCGAAAGTACACCATCGTGTACAAGGCCCAGGATGCGCTGCCCACCGTGGAGCAGGCGTTCTACCTGATGGCTGACAAGGATTACCTGCTCACCGACGTGACGCTGGTGGGCAACGGTACTCAGGTTGCGAGCAACTACATCTGCCCTGTCTTCAGCGAGGCGCAGAATCTGTTCCTGCCCAAGGATGCCAACAACCGTTTCCTGACGGTCCCCTTTGACAACGACGGTTTCGTCACCTATGGCAGCTACCCCCTGAGCCGTAACCCGAATTCAACAACATCGATGGCCAGCGGCCGTGTTGCTCGCGACAGTGTCTCGTTTGAGGTGACCGCGATTTTCAACGGCGAGACCCAGAAGGGTATGGTGCTGGGTAGTGTCGAGCACGACACGTGGAAGAGCGCGGTGCGCCTTACCGGCAGCCCCCTCACCCAGGGTCACATCTCACGCCTCGAGGTGCTGAGCGGTATCACCCACGATGCCACCCGCGACCGTTTTGACGGTGTTCTCACTCCTCACGGCACAGTGCGCGGCGAGCGCGTCAAGTCGGCCCTGATGATGGTGGGCTTGTTTGACGACTGGCGTGTGGGTATGGAAACCTACGGCGACGTGAACGCACAGATAGCCCCCAAGCGTCCCTACAAAGGTCCCGCGGTGTACGGCTGGAACAGCTGGGGCGGTATGGAGAAGCATTGCAATTATGAGGGTGCGATGAGCGTGAGCGATTTCATAAAGGAGAAGCTCATGGACAAGGGCTGGGCCAAGGACGGTGTGGTCTACGTGGGCCTGGACTCATGGGACAACATGAACTGGGAGCAGCGCAAGGCGTTTGCGGCCAAGTGTCACGCTAACGGTCAGAAGGCCGGTGCCTACTGGACCCCCTGGACCGACTGGAACGGCAGCGACAGCCGCGCGGTCGAGGGCGACAACGGTTACACATACGCCCAGACCCGTGTAAAGGTTAACGGCAAGATTGACCACGGCCGCTTTGACCCCACATGTCCCGCAATGAAGAGCCTCATCGATTACCAGGTGAAGAAATACAAGGAATGCGGCTTTGACTATCTCAAGCTTGACTTCATGTGCAGCGGTATCAAGGAAGCCGACGGTTTCTATGAGCCGGGCATCACCACCGGTGTCCAGGCCTACAACTATGGCATGAACTACCTGCGCGAGGCATGCGGCGACGACATCTTCCTCGACCTGAGTATCGCTCCCCTGTTCCCGGCACAGTATACCGAGGCACGCCGCATCAGCTGCGACGCGTGGGGCGAGATGTGGCACACGAGCTACATGATGAACAGCCTCTCGTTTGGCTGGTGGCTCAACCGCGTTTACTGCTACAACGATCCCGACCACCTCGTGATGGGCGACCGCAGCGCGGGCGAGAACATGTCGCGCATGACCACAGCGGCCGTGACCGGCTACTGCATCCTGGGTGACAACCTGAGCACCGAGGGCAGCTACATAGGCACCCCCATCTCGCAGGAGCATTGCTTGAAATACACAAGCTATGAGCGCGTGAACGAGATCATCAACATGGGCGTGTCGTTCCGTCCCGCCTATGGCCACAAGCTCTTTGGCGCCAACAACTCGGTAGACCTGTTCTACCACGAGGCCGAGGACAGCTGGGTCATCGCTCACTTCAACTACAGCGTGGGTGACAAGAACGTGGAACTTGACCTCACCACCCTGGGCATTGACGTCAGCAAGGTGGACGTGGCCCGCAGCTATGACTGCTGGACCGACCAGACCCCGACTATTGAGGGCAACGTGCTCAAGTACAAGTCGCTTAACGACCGTCCACGCCTGTGGCGCTTGTTTAAAAAATAAGAAGGAAAAAAATTAAAATCTAATTTATAATGAAAGTGTTAAGAAAGATTGGCATCAGCCTGGCAATGCTAGCGGTGCTGGGTCTCGCATCATGCGACGACAAGAACGAGAACGGACCTGAATATGATCCTTCAAAGCCAGTGACACTTACCGACTTCTATCCCGACTCGGGCGGTGTGGCTACCAAGGTGATTTTGAATGGTGACAACTTTGGCAGCGACGCCGAGAAGATCAAGGTGTTTGTGAACGACAAGCCCGCGGCAGTCATCAACGCCATTGGCAACAAGATCTATGCCATCATCCCGCGCAAGCCGGGCGAGGGCGACGATCAGGGCCGCGTGGACTGTAAGATCACAGTTCAGGTGGGCGACAAGAAAGTGGAGTATGACAAGAAGTTCAAGTACCAGATCCAGACCGTGGTGACAACCGTGTGTGGTATCGTTGGTGCTCCCGACGACGTGGTGATGGGTAGCCTTGCTCAGACATCATTCCCTCCCGTTACCTACCTTGCGGTGGACAACGACAACAACATCTTTGCTTCGCTGCGTAACCGCAACAGTTATTATAATAATAACAAGGTTATCCTGGTTAACGAGGACGAGGACGTGAGCCGTCTGCTCATCCCCGACACCGGCGCTCCCCTTAACCAACCCTGTATGCTCGATGACGGCAAGACCGTGTTCATCCCCACCGACAACCACAACGATTACTGGACAATGTCGAGCGAGGACATGTGGAGCCCCATCAAGCACCAGCTGAAGCCCACTACCGGCATGGGATCGTTTGACATCCAGTTCAAGCACTCGTTTGCCATGTGTACCGTTGACGGTTACATGTATGTGCGCGACAAGCAGGGTATCCTCTACAAGTTTGATCCCGAGACAGGTTTGACAGTTCAGGTTGCTGCAGGTCTGATGAGCGGTAGTGACTCTTACACTGCTTTCTCAACCAAGAACCCCGAGGTTCTGTACCTGGCTTACACTAACAACCACTGCATCTACAGCTACAACATCAAGACCGGTGCCCACACCCTGATCGCAGGTATCAGCGGTAAGGCCGGTTACATTGATGGTAACGGAGCGTCGGCAATGTTCAGCGAGCCCCGTCAGCTCATCCTCGATGAGAACGACGACATGTATATCGCCGACACTAACAACCACTGCATCCGCAAGGTGACCCCCTCGGGCAAGGTTAGTACCGTGATCGGTCAGCCTGGCAAGAGCGGTTACCAGGACGGTAGCCCCGAGATCGCACTGTTCAACCGCCCCTTCGGCGTGTGTCTCAACAAGGACGGCATCATCTATGTAGCCGACTATGAGAACCAGTGTATTCGCCGTCTTGCCATCGAGTAATGGCCCCGAGAGAGGAAAAACAGCAATACTTAAAGAATAGTTTCTAATGAATATGAAAAAGTTATTTGCAATAATATTATTAGTGTGCTGCACACTCACTGCAGTGGCGCAGCAGCTCTCAGTGAGCGGTACAGTGGTCGACGAGACCGGTGAGACCTTCCCGGGAGTCACAGTGTATGCCAAGGACCGTCCTGGTGGCGGTACGGCAACCGATGTTGACGGTAAGTTCAGCATCAAGGTAAGTAAAAACGACGTTCTCGTGTTCTCGGCTGTGGGCTACGACAAGCAGGAAGTGGCCATCACCAAGAGCACAAGCGACCTCAAGATCCAGATGGCGACATCGAGCCAGATGCTCGAGGAGACCGTTGTCGTGGGTCTCGCCCGCCAGCGCAAGGTGAGTACCGTGGGTGCCATCACCTCGGTCGACACCAAGGACCTGCAGGCTCCTGCTACCAATATCCAGAACATGCTCGGTGGACGTGTCCCCGGCGTGATCTCGATCCAGCGCAGTGGTGAGCCCGGTAAGAACATCTCTGAGTTCTGGATTCGCGGTATCGGTACCTTCGGTGCCAACAGCAGCGCTCTGGTGCTCATCGATGGTCTCGAGGGTGACCTGAGCCAGATCGACCCCACCGACATCGAGTCGTTCTCAGTGCTCAAGGACGCGAGTGCCACAGCCGTGTATGGTGTGCGTGGTGCTAACGGCGTTGTGCTCGTCACCACCAAGCGAGGTACTGCCGACCGCCTGCAGATCACTGCCCGTGCCAACTTCACGTTGTCACACCTCACCAACATGCCCCAGTACCTTAACTCATACGAGTATGCCAAGCTGGCTAACGAGGCTCGCGCCGTTCGCGGCAACAGCGAGCTCTACAGCCCCATCGAGATGGACATCATCAAGTATCACCTTGACCCCGACCTCTATCCCGACGTGAACTGGCAGAAGGAAGTACTGCACAAGAACTCATTTGCACAGACCTACTTCATCAACGCCCGCGGCGGTGGTAGCCTTGCCCGCTACTATCTGTCACTGGGTACCAGCATGGAGAGTGCCGCTTATCGTCAGGACAAGTCTTCAAAGTACTCGACTGCTGTGGGTTACAACACATTGAACTATCGTGCTAACCTCGATATCAACCTGACCAAGACCACTCAGCTCTACTTTGGTGCCGATGGTTTCGTGTCAACCAAGAAAGAGCCCGGTAACAACAACACCGACGCACTGTGGGCTACACAGCGCAACCTCACTCCTATCACTATCCCCACCAAGTATTCTACTGGCCACCTTCCCGCTTACGGTGTAAACAACGCTTACTCACCCTACGTGATGCTTAACAACACCGGTATGAGCAGCATACGCCACTACCGCGGCAAGGCTACCCTCGAGATCAAGCAAGACCTCTCGATGATCACCGAGGGCCTGAAACTCCGCATCCAGGGTGCATATGACAACTCATCAAACCTGAAGGAAATCCGCTCGATCCTCCCCGAGATGTACTATGCCGCAACCCGCAAGTACACCGGTGAGCTTGGTATCGTGAAGCGTGTTGAGGCTCAGCCCGCAACTTATCGCCACGAGGATGCACAGTACTACAAGTGGCATGTTGAGGGTACCGCAACATGGGACCGCGTCTTTGGCGACCATCGCGTGGGCGTGCTCGGTTATTATTACATGAGTAGCGAGCAGACCATGGACGGCAACATCGACTCTAAGGATGCCACGCTGCGCAGTATGTATGCAATCCCCATCCGCTATGAAGGTGTTTCGGGCCGCATCACTTATGGTTTCAAGGACACTTACTTCGTGGATGCCAACTTCGGTTACACCGGATCAGAGAACTTCGAGGCCGGTCACCGCTTTGGTTTCTTCCCCTCAGTGGGTCTGGGCTGGGTACTCACCGGCTATGACTTCATCAAGAAAGGTGCCCCCTGGCTTAACTTCCTGAAGATCCGTGGTTCATACGGTACAGTAGGTAATGACCGCCTCACCAACGAGCGCTTCCCCTACCTGACCCTGATGCAGATGAGCACCAGCGGCGGCGGTTGGGGCAGCACCAGCGGCTGGATCACCGAGGAACGCGTGGGTGCAAACAACCTGCGCTGGGAGCGTGCCAAGAAGGCCGACATCGGTATCGAGGGTAAGATGCTGAACCAGAAGCTGGAATTCGTCCTTGACTTCTTCCAGGACCGCCGTGACGGTATCTACCAGCGCCGCAGCCAGATCCCCGGCTACGTGGGTCTGACCCAGATGCCCTTTGGTAACGTTGGTAAGATGAAGAGCTACGGTAGCGACGGTAACTTCTCTTACACTCACGACTTTGGCAAGGACTGGTCAGTGACAGCCCGTGGTAACTTCACCTACAGTGCCAACAAGGTTGAGAACTGGGAGCAGGCCGAGCAGCCCTACGACTACCAGAACTATTCGGGCTATGTAAACAACGCGTTCCGCGGCTACATCTCGCTGGGTCTCTTCCGCGACGAGCAGGATGTTGCACAGAGCCCCGTGCAGACCTTCGGTGCCTACACCGTGGGTGATATCAAGTACAAGGACGTGAACGGCGACGGCCGCATCGACGAGGACGACAAGGTGCCTCTGTCTTATCCCAACTATCCCCGCCTGATGTACGGCTTCGGTTTCGAAGGCCGCTGGAAACAGCTCACCGTGGGCGTGATGTTCAAGGGTACCGGCAACACCGACTACTACTATGTTAACGGTACCACCAACGGCGAGGGTTACATCCCCTTCTATAACGGTGAGACCGGTAACGTGCTCAGCATCGTTGCTGATCAGAAGAACCGCTGGACTCCCGCGTCTTACTCAGGAACCAAGGACACCGAGAACCCCAACGCTCTGTTCCCCCGCCTGAGCTACGGCCGCAACGAGAACAACACCCAGCACTCTACATTCTGGCATGCTAACTCTCGCTACCTGCGCCTGCAGGAGATCAACGTGAACTACCACTACGAGTCGGCAGGCGTCATCAAGCGCCTGGGCGTGAAGTCAATCGACTTCCAGGCCGTGATCTCTAACCTGGCAGTGTGGAGCCCCATGAAGCTGTGGGATCCCGAGCAGAGCGAGTACAACGGCGGTGCTTATCCCATCCCCACCACCTATGCATTACAGATGTATGTTAATTTCTAAAAAACAACCACAACATTACTATAATTAAAAGACAACGCTATGAATAGTTTAAGAAAACTCTTTTGGCTCGCTTTAGTGGTAGTGGTTATCGTTACCACCTCGTGTGAGAAGTTTCTCGATGTTGACGGTTACTTTGACGATACCCTGAAGTATGACTCAATATTTGCCTCTCGTCTCAACCTGGAGCGTTACCTGTGGGGTGCAGCCGGCGAGCTGCCCGACGAGAGTGCCATCTTTGGCAACGACGTGATTCCCGGCGAGACCGGAACCGACGAAATCTTCACGCTGATGACCGAGGGCCTGTTCCACGGCAAGGCTCTTACCCTGGGCCTGGTGAGCCCCAGCAACCTGCGTGGCATGAACACCTGGACTCCCTGCTACAAGGTGATTCGCAAGTGTAACGTGATCATGAGCCGCATAGGCGAGTGCAGGGACCTCACTTCGCTGCAGCGTGCCGAGATGCTGGGCTATGCCCACTTCCTGCGAGGCTATGCTTACTGGATGATTCTCCAGGTACATGGTCCTGCTGTCCTGCTTGGCGACGAGGTGATGGACAACAACCAGGATGCCGACTACTATGAGCGCGGCCGTGCCACCTATGACGAGACCGTTGACTACATCTGCAACGAGCTCGAGGAGGCTGCCAAGTATATCCCCAATGAGGTGCCTGTTGCCAACTTTGGCCGTCCCACCCGCGGAGCCGCTTATGCACTGATTGCCCGCATCCGCCTTCAGACTGCCAGCCCCGCTTATAACGGTGGTGCTGCCGCCCGCCGCTACTTTGGCACCTGGACCCGCAAGAGCGACGGTGTGAACTACGTGTCACAGACCTATGACGAGAACAAGTGGGCTCTTGCCGCCGCCGCTTGCCAGCGCGTCATGGACATGAAGAAGTATGAACTGCACACCATGCCCCGCATTAATGAAAGCGGTGACGTGACCGAGAAGACCGAGCCGCTGCCCAGCAATGTGAGCGACCTCGACTTCCCCTACGGTGCTGGTAACATCGACCCCTTCAAGTCTTACTGCAACATGTTCAACGGTACAACCTATCCCGTGCAGAACAAGGAGCTCATCTGGGGCAAAAAGTCAGGCTCGGTTCGTGACTTCACCCAGCAGTCATTCCCCATCTACATGGGTGGCTTCAACGGTATGTGTATACCTCAGAAGGCTATCGACGAGTTCCACATGAAGAACGGTAAGTCGATAGAGCAGGCTAAGGCCGACGGCGAGTATAGCGAGACCGGCGTTAGCCGCACTCAGAGCGTGTTCTCGGGCTATCGCCTGCTGCGTGGCACTAACAACATGTATGTGAACCGCGAGTGGCGTTTCTATGCTTGCGTTGGTTACAATGGCTGCTACTGGCCCGGAACTTCTTGCAGCAACAACAACTTCTCGCAGCAGACAGTATACTACTACAACGGCGCTAACGCAGGTAGCGACAAGGCCATTCAGGAGCCCCGCAACCGCTGTATCACCGGCTATGTGCTCAAGAAATATATCCATCCTGAGGACAACTGGTACAATGGCGATGGTTCGGCCCGCACCGACAAGACATTTGCCATCATCCGTTATGCCGAGATCCTGCTGTCTTATGCCGAGGCTGTTAACCACCTCACAAGCTCTCACACAGTGGCATTGCCCAGCGGTGAAACTTACACCCTGTCCCGTGCCGCTAACCTCGAGAACGCAGCCTTTGCTCTGAACCAGGTGCGCTTCCGCAGCGGTCAGCCCGCCCTCAGCGCTGATGAGCTGGCAAATGAGGAGTCGTTAGACGCTGCAATCCGCCACGAGCGCTTCGTCGAGTTCTTCTGCGAGGGTCGCCGCTTCCACGACGTCCGTCGTTGGGGTATCCTCGAGGAGGTTGAGAGCGAGCCCATGACCGGTATGAACGTTGAGGCTGATGCCGCAAACTACTATGTTCGCACGGTCATCAACCACAGTGACTACCGCAACCGCGTGTGCGACAAGAAGATGGTATTCATCCCGCTTGAGCGCAACGAAGTGCGCAAGTCTAAGGCGCTTGACCAGAACCCCGGTTGGTAATCACCCGTTCAGCAAACAAGATATTAATCACACATTAATTATATATAGACAATGAAACGTAATTTATATATAGCGCTGGCACTGCTGGCATCGGTGGCTATGACTAGCTGTAACGAGGACGACCAGTTCCGCGGCGAGCTCTACAAGAAGGTGATCTACGTGCTCTCTAACACCGACTACACCTTTAGCGCTGAGCATGCCCTGGGCGAGACTACCTCAGGTTATGTGACCGTTTATTGCGGCGGTACTGAGCACGTCGACAAGGACGTGACCGTTGAGCTGGAGTATGACAGCGAGGCTGTGGGCAAATACAACTACATCAACTATGACCTTGATGAGTCAAAGTATGCTCACGAGCTTGATCCCAGTCACTACACAATTGACAGTTACAAAGTGACACTCAAGGCAGGCAGCCCCGACAACTACTCGCTGCTTCCCATCAGGATTAATCCCGACGGACTGAGCCCCGACTCAATCTACTTTATCCCCTTGCGCATCAAGAGCGTGAGCGACTATGAGATTAACCCCGACAAGCAGTATGTGATGTACCGTGTCCTTCTCAAGAACGACTATGCCACAATGAAGTCTACCACTTACTATCAGGTGACTGGTATCGAGACCCGTGGCAGTGACGCCGCCGGTATCTCCATTACCCGCATCATGGCTCCCGTGAGCAAGAACCAGGTGCGCTTCTTTGCCGGAACCAACACTTACAACCCCTCGACCGTTACCAAGGAAGAGATTGCCCATAACGCGCTTGTTGCAACCATCAACGCCGACAAGAGCATCACGATTTCATCCTATGCCGGCTGTGAGGTTGAACAGATTGATGACCCCGAGTACAACTACTGGGAGATCAACAAGTTCAAGCAGTATGTGTTCCACATGGCTTACCGCTACAAGGACGCCAATGGCAACTGGATAGAGATGCGTGAGGACTGCGTTCAGCGCAACTGATATTAAGAACCTATTTCCCTGAATAGACGGCACCGGGGAGTGCCTTGAGACAAAATGCCCGCAAGCGCTTCCCGGTGTTTAAATAATGTATACAGCAACATTTTTCTCTCACATGACAATGATGACCACGATGAAAAGTTTACTGGCTGCAGCGGCAGTGTCGATGACGCTGGCAGCTGGCGCGGCTCCTGCAAAGCTTACTCCGGTTGACTATGTGAACCCCTACATGGGCAACATCAGCCACCTGCTCATGCCCACACTGCCCACCGTGCACGTGCCCTACGGCATGATGCGCGTGTATCCGCAGCGTGGAAGCTATGTGGACACCCGCATCAACGGGCTTCCGGTCCTGTGTCTCAACCATCGTGAGAACTGTTGCTTCAACATCTCGGCAACGCAGTCCCAGCAGCTGCACCACGTGATTGGCACCGACTGGGACAACGAGACCATCAGGCCCCACTATTACAGCGTGGACATCGACGGCCAGCGCGTGCATGCCGAGTATGCCCCCGCCGAGCACTCGGCGATGTACCGCTTCACCTTCCGCGAGAACGGTCCTGGCTATGTTGTCATCAACGGCAACGAGATGACCGTTAACCGCAACGAGGTGACCGGCTACCAGAACACATGGGGCAACGTGAGGGTGTACTTCGTGGCCCAGACCGACGTGGCCCCCGTCAAGGCGGGTGCCCTGGACCACGGCAACATCTCTACCAACCGCACCGGCCACGGTGCCGTGGCGCTGCAGTTTGCCGGCAACAGCAAGGTGAACATGCGCTATGCCGTGTCGCTGATAAGCGTCGACCAGGCCCGCGCCAACCTCCTCAAGGAAATCTCGAGCTTTGACCTGGACAAGGTGTCGCAGCGCGCACGCCAGCTGTGGAACGACGAGCTGGGCAAGATCCAGGTGAGCGCTCCCACGCGCGAGAGCGACCTCAAGGTGTTCTACACCTCGCTCTACCGCTGCTACGAGCGTCCCGTGTGCATCAGCGAGGACGGCAAGTACTTCAGCTGCTATGACCGCGAGGTGCACAACGACGAGGGACACCCCTTCTACACCGACGACTGGCTGTGGGACACCTACCGCGCCACACACCCCCTGCGCGTGCTCATCGCGCCGCAGCGCGAGACCGACATGGTGACCTCGCTGGTGCGCATGGCCGAGCAGGACCGCAACCACTGGTTCCCCACTTTCCCGTCGCCCACCGGCGACTCGCGCCGCATGAACTGCAACCACGGCGTTGCGGTCGTTGCCGACGCCTGGGCCAAGGGCCTTCATGGCTTTGACCTGAAAAAAGCATTTGACTACACACGCGCGGCCATCGAGGAGAAAACCCTCATGCCCTGGATGGGCGGCAAGGCCTGCGGCGTGGACTCTTTCTATCACAAGAACGGCTACGTGCCCGCCCTGGCCAAGGGTGAGCAGGAGACCGACCGCGGCGTCAACGGTTTCGAGAAACGCCAACCCATCCCCGTCACCCTGGGCACATCCTATGACCAGTGGTGCCTGTCGCGCATCGCCAGCTACCTGGGACGCAGCGACGACGAGCAGCGCTATCTCAAGTGCAGCTACAACTACCGCAACCTGTTCAACCCCGAGACCGGGTTCTTCCACCCCAAGGACAAGGACGGCAACTTCCTGCCCGACATTGACTATCGCTTTGCGGGCGGACTGGGTGCGCGCGATTATTATGACGAAAACAACGGCTGGGTATACCGCTGGGACGTACAGCACAACCCCGCCGACCTGATAAACCTGATGGGCGGCCGCGACAAGTTCTGCGACAACCTCGACCGCACCTTCAGCGAGTGGCTGGGCAAGAGCAAGTTTGAGTTCTACAGCCAGCTGCCCGACCACACCGGCAACGTGGGCCAGTTCTCGATGAGCAACGAGCCCTCGCTCCACATTCCCTATCTTTACACTTACGCCGGCCGTCCCTGGATGACGCAGAAGGTGATACGCGACCTCGTGCACGAGTGGTTCCGCGACGACCTGATGGGCATGCCCGGCGATGAGGACGGCGGCGGCATGTCGGCCTTCGTGGTGTTCTCGATGATGGGCTTCTATCCCGTCACCCCGGGCATGCCTGCCTACACGATGGGCTCGCCCTTCTTTGGCGACGTTAAGATCAACCTGGGCAATGGCAAGGTGCTCCACATCGTGGCGCGCGGCTGCAGCGAGAAAGCCAAGTATATACAGAGCGCTACGCTCAACGGACGCCCCCTGGACAAGGCGTGGTTAAGCCACGATGACATCAAGCATGGCGGCACGTTGGAGCTGGTGATGGGCGAGCGCCGCAACACCCAGTGGGGTGCTGCCGAGGGCCAGGAGCCTCCCAGTGCACAGCCTTTCCCCGGCAACTGATCTGAGGATGAGGCATGGTCCTGATGGTTTGGAAATTGATAATATAAACAGATAACACAATATGAGATTCAAGAAGATTGTTTCGTTGATATGCGCAGTCACTGTCACTGCATCGGCCAGTGCCCTCGAGGTGGAATGGACCAGTTCCACCGACCAGGCACGCTGGGAGAAAGGTGGCGAAGTTGAGGTGAAAGTGTTTAACCCCGACGAGGTGTATGACGTGATGGTCACCCGCTACAAGCAACATCCCGTGCTGGGGTGGGGCGGATGCTTCGGCGAGCTGGGATGGGATGCCCTGCAGCTGCTTAGCAAGAAAGACCAGAACCAGGTGATGCAAGAGCTCTTCGGACAGGACGGCGCAGCCTTTGGCTACTGCCGTGCACCCATCGGTGCCAACGACTTTGCCCGCAACTGGTACAGCCTCGACGACGTGCCCGGCGACTATAGCCTCAAGCACTTCTCGATTAAGCGCGACAAGTCGTGCCTCATCCCCTACATCAAGGCGGCACGCAAGGTCAACCCCGGCATGAAGCTCTGGGCATGCCCCTGGAGCCCCCCCACGTGGATCAAGAGCAACAACAACTATGCCACCAAGGCCGACAAGCTCAACGGCATGGACCCCAAGCTGGAGGTCAAGACCGGAGCCGAGGACATGGTGCGCATGGACGACCGCACCCTCAATTTCTATGCAGGATACTTCAGCAAATATCTCACCGAGTATAAGAAGGCCGGCGTCAAGGTGGACATGATCATGTTCCAAAACGAGCCTTACACCCACAACATCTGGCCCAACTGCTCATGGAGCCCCAAGGGTACCGCTAAGTTCGTGGGGCAGTACCTGGGTCCCCTTCTCAAGAAGGAACACCCCGGCGTGGAGATATGGCACGGCACCATGAACACCAGCAACTATGACGACCTGATGACCGTGATGGCCGACCCCGAGGCAAGCAAGTACCTCAGCGGTATGGGCTTCCAGTGGGAAGGCAAGGACGTGTGCCGCAAGATGCGCGAGACATTCCTCGACATGCCCATGATGTGCACCGAGAACGAGTGTGGCAGCGGCACCTATGACTGGCCTGCGGCCGAGAAGACCTGGTGGAACATCAAGTCATACGTTGACGGCGGCTGTGGCGTGTACATGTACTTCAACATGATTCTCAAGGACAAGGGCACCAGCTCGTGGGGATGGGACCAGAACACGCTCATCCGCGTGGACTCTAAGACCCGCACCTACACGCTCACCCCCGAGTTCTACCTGATGAAGCACTTTGGCCATTTCGTGCCCGAGGGCAGCTACAAGCTCAAGCTGATGGGCAACGACGGTGACATGCTCGCCTTCCAGCGCCCCGACGGCAAGCTGGCAGTCTTCGTGGCTAACTGTGAGGACAATGCTCGCAACAAGACTATCGCTTGGAAAGGCCAGGTGATCAATGTCAAGATGAAAGCACGTTCGTTCAACACATTTATTATTTCAGAATAATACCGAAAGATGAAGAAGTTCTATACAATCGCAGCAACTACGTTGCTTGCACTCCCCGCCATGGCGCAGCGCGTAGAGTGGCGCACCTCGACCGAGGGCAATTACTGGCAGCTCAACAAGACTGCCAAGTTAGCAACAGCTCCTGCAGCCGGTGCCCAGGTGATTGAGATTACCGACAACCGCAAGCAGAAGATTGACGGCATGGGAGGTTGCTTCAACGAGCTGGGATGGGACGTGCTGTGCGAGGTTTCGGCCGAGCAGCGTCAGGACGTGAACAACAAGCTCTTCAGCAAGGACGAGGCCAACTTCACCTATTGCCGCATGCCCATCGGTTCGAGCGACTTCGCTATGAACTACTACTCGCTGTGTGACGTCGACGGTGACTACAACATGATAAACTTCTCTATCGACCGCGACCGCCACATCCTGCTGCGCTACATCAAGGAGGCTCAGAAGGTGCAGCCCGGTCTCAAGATTTGGGGCTCGCCCTGGACACCGCCCGCATGGATGAAGACCAACAACCACTACGCAAGCACTTACGACAACGACCAGGTGAACCACAACGGCCTGCCCCGCGAGAAGGAGCAGGAGCTGGACCGCACCGGCATACGCATGGAAAAGGGCGTGCTCCAGGCCTATGCGCTGTACTTCTCTAAGTATGTGCAGGCCTACGCCAAGCAGGGCGTGAAAATCTATGCCATCAACGTGCAGAACGAGCCTTGCTCGCCCACCAAGTACTCCAGCTGCCCATGGAATCCCCAGGACCTGGCCTACTTCGTGGGTAATTTCCTGGGACCGCAGTTTGAGAAGGACGGTCTCGATACCGAGATATACCTGGGAACCTGCAACCGCGACAACCCCGACTGGAGCCGCACCGCGCTCAACGACCCCAAGGCTAAGAAATACTGGGCTGGCGAGGGTTTCCAGTGGGACGGAAAGGGTGCAATCCCCTATATTAATAAGGAGTACCCCGGCCTCAAGATGATGCACACCGAGGCCGAGTGTGGCAACGGCTCTAACGACTGGGGCGCTGCCGAGCACACCTGGTGGCAGATGAGCCACTACATGCGCAACGGCTGTGTCGTGTTCTCTTACTGGAACATGGTGCTCAGCAAGGGCAACGTGAGCCCCTGGGGATGGCGACAGAATGCGCTCATCTCGGTTGACCCCGCTACACAGACGGTGACCTACAATCCCGAGTTCTACCTGATGAAGCACCTGTGCCACTGGCTCAACCCCGGCGACGTGCGCCTTGAGACTACAGACCGCGACGACGTGCTTGCCTTTGCCTGCAAGGACGGCTCCAAGGTGGTGATGCTCGTTAACCGCAGCGGCGAGGACCGCAACATCAGCGTTAAGGTGGACGGCAAGTACCTCAACCAGGTGCTCAAGGCCCACTCGTTCCACACGATTTTGATAAAGTAAAAAGAATACTGAAATCTCTAAACATCGAAAAATCGAAATCTCGAATTATCGAACTATCGATTAATTCCCTTTACAAAAAAAGAATATGAAATTTTACAAAAAGATGATTGCGCTTGCTGCTGTGGCAAGCCTTGGCCTCAGTGCCTTTGCCCAGAACGAGCCTTTCCGCAATCCCAACCTGCCCATGCACGACCGCATCATGGACCTGCTGGAGCGTATGACAATCGAAGAAAAAGTGTCGATGATGACCCACAATGCCCCGGCAATTCCGCGACTGGGCATCGACAAGTTCTATATCGGCAACGAGGCGTTGCATGGCGTTGTACGTCCCGGCCGATTCACCGTGTTCCCCCAGGCTAT
>JAZQPG010000220.1:0-15513 GCA_045628365.1 Sodaliphilus sp.
ACGTCGGGCCAGATGTTTGCCTACGGCTTCCTTCAGATTCCACCTCACGATGGACACCCTTGCCTTCGGCTGTAGCCTTCCCACTGTCAGGGCGGCTTGGGGACTTACACCCGTTAGAATACGTTCGTGCTGGGCGAACACGAAGGGACCCGGGCGTGCCTGATAGGCCCCGGGTCCCTTTATTGGATGGTTGGAAAATGTCTTGTTACTTAATAATAAATAAGGTGGTGGCTTGCTTGCCGTTGCACAGGACGTTGTAAGTGCCGGTGGCAACACGCGAGCCGTTAGCGTCGTTGCAGTCCCACAGGGCCTTGCTTCCGGTGGCGGTCATTTCCTTGACCACGGTGCCGTCCTGGGCGGTGATGGTCACCTGTGCGTTCTCGTCAAGTCCGGTGATGGTGGCGTAGCCGGTGAAGTCGGGGCGCACGGGATTGGGTGACACGGTCACCGATGATGTGCGGTTGGCCATGAGAGCCTCGTCGGTGAAGTACTCGGTGACGCCGTTGCTGGTGACGATCATCACCGACTTGGTGGGCGGATAGTACTGCACGCTGTAGATGCAGTTAGAGGGCATGACGCCATTCTCGGTGTCAAAGTGCCTGAGCACCTTCTTGCCGTCGAGCGAGAGCTGGTACACGCCCGAGGTGTTGGTTCCCACCCAGATGTTGCCGTCCTCGTCCTCGTTGACACAGTTGACCTGAGACTCAACGGGCACGCGGGTCACGCGGAAGTCGTTGTCAAAGGCGTGTGCCGGGTCAAACCTGATCACGCCGTTGTCATTGCCCAGCCACACGCAGCCGTCGCTGGCCGCATACAGGCAGTACACGTAGTCCCAGTTGACGACGCGGTTGTCGTCGCTCTTGAACTGCACGAAGGTTGTCGAGCGCGGCTTGGTGTTGGCGATGTTGCCGCCATCGTCCCATATCACGACGGGGCGCTGGTAAGAGCCGGAAGCGAACACCTTGATGTCGGTGCCTTTAGACACGACAAGGCTAGCGCACTTGAATGCTCCCGCCTCGATGTTGGGTACGGTGGGGGTGTACCAGTCGCCGGTGGTCACGGCGGCGGGGTTGGCCAGCTTGTCCTGGGGCAGTACCATCACCTGGTGGGTATTGGTCTTGTAGGACTGCACGGCGAAAAGGTTGTTGTGTGAGTCGAGTGCGATCATTGCCCTGTACTTGTCGTCACGGGGCATGTTGCTGGTGTAGTATGACGCAGCGACCTTGCCGTCTTTCACGTGAGCGATGCCGGCAGCACGTGTGCTGAAGAGGTACTCGTTCTTGCCGGGGACGAAGATGAGCTCGTAGTTACCCTGGTAGGTGTCCTGTCCGTTGTTGTAGAGAGGCACACCGGCGGGCGTGGAGTTTTCCCATCGGGTCCCGTCGTAGGTCCATATCTCGGTGACGGCACCCTTGTTGGCGCTGGTGAGCAGCGCGTTGTCGGTGGTGCTCGACAGGTATAGCTTGCCGTCCATGGGGTTGTAGGCGGTCCAGAAGGCGGTGGTCTTGATGCCGATGCTCACCTCGGGTGCCGCGCTGGCCTCGCCCTTGCGGTGCAGCCCGTTGCCGTCAAGAGACCAGATCGTGCCGTCGCCGTCGGGGTTGCTGCTGACAAACTCGCCGTTGCTGGTGTGCAAGGTTGCTCCGGCGCCATGCTGGTCGGTGGTGATGTAGGTGTTGATGGCGGGGAAGCTGGCTACATATCCCGTGGGAGTGCGCTGCACCTGTGCCGCACGGTTGGGGGTGATTGTCTCGCGGGTGAAGGTGTAGTCGCTGTTGATGGTGCACAGGTCAAACGACGACCTGGAGTTGATGAAGAAATGGGTTTCATCAATGGGGTGGAGGGTGATGTCGGCCAGGTAGATGCCTGAGGGGCGGAATGCTATATAGTTCTCGCGCAGTGCGTCGACGGAGCAGAACTTGACACCGTTATCGATTCCCACGACATACTGGTTGCCCATGCGCAGGACTCCGGTCATGGGCATGCCGTAGTAGTGGTTCTCCTCGATGGCAAACGTGTTGTCGTTGATCACGGCAAAGCCGAAGTCGGCACAGACGAACGCCTTGTTGTTCTCGCTGTCGAAGGTGACGTTGATGATGGCTTTCTTTTGCTGCACCACGGCATCCTTGATCTCGGGGATATTGACCACGCGGTTGTCACGGGTGATGATGTCGATGTTGGAGTTGTCATAGGTGAGTACCAGGTACCCCTTGACGTCGTTGTAGAACATTCCGGTGACGGTGATGTCGCTCAGCTTGTTGGAGCTGTTGATCGCGATGTCGGTCCCGGTGGTCTTGTCATGGCAGTAAACGCTGCCGGCAGCCAGGTAATACACCTTGTTTCCGGCATCAACTACTCCCTGGGTGTTGGCTGCGACAAATCTTGGATGCAGTTTCCATCCGTCGGCCACGGCGACGAAGGGCATCATCATCGCCACGAGTACTAAGAGTTTTTTGATCATAAGCATATATAAGTGTAGTTATTTTTCTTGATTATTGTAGCCGTGTCGGTTACTTGATCACGACAAACTTGGCCACGGCGCTCGATCCGTTGCCGTTCTCGTTTTGTGAAGCGATCACGTAGTACACGCCCGAGCTGACGCGGTCGCCGCCGTCGTTGCAGCAGTCCCAGGTGCACATGCCACCCTCGCTCTTGAGCTGCTTGATGACGTTGCCGGCGCTGTCGGTGATCTTGCACAGGGAGTTCTCCATGAGTCCCGCGATGGTCACCAGCGAGCCGTTCTCGGGTCGCACGGGGTTGGGGAACACGTGGATGTTGCTGTAGTCGTCGCTAGCGGGCACCACGTCCGAGAAGTATTCCATCACGCCCTTGCTGGTGGTGATGTACACCGAGTTGTTGTCTGAGTTGCAGGTGACGTCATAGATGCAGTCCGACACGATGGGGCTGTTGGTGGTGTTGAACGACTTGAGCACCTGTGTGCCGTTGGCGCTCACCAGGAACAGTCCGGCGGTGTTGGTTCCTATCCACTTGCGTCCCGAGCCGTCCAGGGTGATGCAGTTCACCTCGACACCGTCGAGCAGGTAGTCGGCGAGGTTGGTGCCGTCGTTGCGGGGCACCTTGAACTGTGTCACGTGGAAGCCGGTCTTGAATGCCTCGGCGGGGTCAAACTTCACCACGCCGCGGTCATATCCCATCCACACCGTTCCGTCGGTGTCGGGGGTGAGGCAGCGTATGTAGGTCCATTCAAAGCTCTGTCCGTCCTGGTCGATGAGCGAGTTGTAGGCATAGCTCTTGACCGCCGGCGACAGGTTCTTGATGTTCTTATTGTCGTTCCAGATGATGAGCGGGCCATGGTAGGCGCCGGCAGTGAACACCTTGACGTCGCTCTCGCGTGAGATGGCAAACGAAGAGCGCTTGAAAGCGGCAACGTCGATGCCGGGAACAGCGGGGGTAATCCAATCCTCGGTCTTCACGAGTTCGGGATTGGCCAGCTTGGCCTTGGGCAGGATCATCACCGGGCGCTGCAGTGTGGGCTTGCCATCGGAGTGGTAAGAGTTCACGGCGTAGAAGTTGCCCTGGCTGTCAAAGCCGATCGAAGACTTGGACTTGTCCTCGCGGGGCATGTTGTCAAAGTAGAAGTTGTTGAGCACCTTGCCGTCCCTCACATACATGATGCCGGCGGCACGGGTGCTGCACAGGTAGTCGTTCTTGGTACCGGGGACAAAGAGCTGCTGGTAGCTGCCTTGGTAGCCGTCCACGCCGTTGTTGTAGAGGGGCACGTCGGCAGGGGTGACGTCTTCCCATGTTGTCCCGTCATAGGTCCATATCTCGGTCTTGGCACCCTTGTTGGCGCTGGAGAGGATCATGTTGTCGCTGGAGCTCTTGAGGTAGAGCTTCTTCTCGCCGGGGTTGTAGGCGGTGTAGTAGGCGTTGGTCGCGATGCCTATCGATATGGGCATGTAGTAGGCGGCCTCGTCGCCCACCTTGTGCAGGCCCTTGTCGTTGATACCCCAAACTTCCTTGCCGTCGTGGCTGCCCACGAGCTCGCCGCTAGCCACGTCATGGCTCTGCAGGTTCTCGCCCTGGGCGTCAAAGGTGATGTAGCTCGAGGTCTCGGGGCAGCAGCCCATGAATGTGGCCCCCGCCATGGACACGTTGCGTGTCGAGGCGTTGTTGACGGTTTTGAGCGTCAGCGAGCCGTCCTCGTTGATGGTGCACAGTTCCAGTGACCTGGTCGAGGCCAGGAGGAAGTGGGTGTCGTCAACGGGGGTGAACTGGATGTTGGGGCGGTAAAGGCTAGCGTCCTTGTACTTATCCATGGTCTCGCGGTACTCGTCGGCACGGCCGATGAGCACCCTGCCGTTGTTGGCGATGACCATCCAGGATCCCACGCGTATTGCCGACTCGATGTCCTTCATGTAGATGCGCGACTCCTTCACCACGGCGTTCTCGGTGTCGATCACGACATATCCGAAGGGGGTTGCCGCGTAGGCATACTTGTCGTTAAAGGTGATGTGCTTGATGGCCTTTGACACGCCGCTGATCGACGAGATCATGATCTCGGGCATGTTTGTCACCCTGCCGTCCTTGTCGATCACGTCCAGGTTGCCGTTGTCGTAGGTCACTAAGAGCTTCTTGTGGCTAGCGTCATAGTAGATGCCGCCCACGGTGACGTCGCTGAGGTAGTTGCTCCTGTTGAGCGACTCGTTCTCCTGCGTGTCCTTGTAATAGCAGAACAGGTTGTTGCTTGCCAGGTAGTAAACGCGGTCGCCAGCATCGACGACATTCTGCACATTGGCCCCGGCATAGAAGGGGTGTATGCGCCACGAGTCGGTCACGGCCTGTGCGCCGGCTATCGCGGGCACCAGGGTAATAAGCAGTAAAAGGAGTTTCTTTATCATGAGAGTAGCGTTTTGTTACAATGTTGAGGGTCAGTCTTTTCGCACGCACGCACGCGTTGTGCGTGTAATAACCCTAAATACTATAACGCAGTTTTGCGTTTGAAATTGTATGGCGGTTCCACTTTTTTTTATCTGCATGTGGGTTTGGATGCCGCCACGGGGTGCCGTGCACTCGGCTTTACCTGTTGCACGCCTATAACCAGGGGGCGGGGGGGGCGGCGGTTGAATAGGCAAAAATCGTAACCTAGGTGCAAAAAATAGCAAAATTATACCAATGCACCGTTGTTTGGATAAATTATTTTACTTTTGTATGAAATATTATATGCGCATGAAAATGAATAAAAAAATACTAAGCATACTTGCAGCGACCGCATGCTCGCTACCGGCTGCTGCCGAGCTGCAGATTACCGAAATCATGCAGGCCAACATCAGCTCGCTCTATGCCGACAATGAGTTTCCCGACTCCTGGGTAGAGCTTTACAATGCCGGCACCACCAACTTCCGCATGGCGGGTTACCGTCTGGGCGAGACCACCTCGTTTGAGGATGCGGCACGCATCAGCGGTGGCGCCATTGCACGTGCCGGCGAGTACTTTGTCATCTACTGTGACAAGAGCACCGCCGCTGGCTACCATGTCGACTTGCGCCTGGATAGCGGCAAGGGTACCCTGTACCTGTTCAATCCCTCGGGCCAAATCGTTGACCAGGTGGCCTACAAGAAGACGCTGGGTCCCAATGTGGCCTACGGACGAGTGGGCGGCACCGGGGACTGGGCGTTCCTCAAGACTCCTACCCCTGGCACGACCAACGGCACCGAAACACTGACACAGGTGCTGCCTTACCCGGTATTCAGCCGCCAGGGGTTTGTGCACGTGGGCGACGGTGGCTTTGTGCTCACCGTGAGCGCTCCCACCGACGTGGTTCTTCCCACCGGCACCCGCCTCTACTACACCACCGACGGCAGCGAACCGACCGTCGACTCCAAGAGCGTGGCTTCACAGCTCAGGCTCAGCATCTACTCCACTACCGTGGTTAGGGCCAAGCTCATTGCCCCCGATGCTGCATCGCCCATGACGGTGACCCAGTCCTACATATTCCATCCCCGCACCCTCAATCTTCCCGTTATCTCGATAAACACTGACCAAAAGTATTTCTCTGACGGCACGATAGGCATCTTTGCCGGCGAGAACTATAAGTTTGACTGGCGCCGCCCCATCAACATCGAGTATTATAGCAGCCGTGATGCCGATGCCGACATCAACCAGATGGGCGAGTGCCGCGTTCATGGCGCTTATACCCGCGTGATGCCCCAGAAGTCGCTGGCCGTGTACACCCAGAAGCGATTTGGCAACAAGCGCTTCAGTTTCCCCTTCTGGGAGGCTAAGCCCGGCGTGGAAGAGGTGAAGTCGTTCGTGTTGCGCAACGGCGGCAACTGCTTTACCAGCAACCGCATAGCCGACCAGGCTGGCCAGACCATGTTTGGCCGCAACGCCGAGAATCTGGACTATATGGAGAACACCGAGGTGGTGGCCTATATCAACGGTCAGTATGCCGGTATCTACGACCTGCGCGAGCGCAGCAACGAGGACAACATCGAGGCAAACTATGACGGCCTCGAGGACATCGATATGGTGGAGAACTACACCGAGATCAAGGAGGGCACGATGGACTCGTTCAACGAGCTGATGTCCCTGGTCAACAGCAAGCCCACCTACGAGCAGATGAATGCTGTGGTAGACTTTGACAACTTTGCCAAGACCGTTGTTGCACAGTCATTTGTCACCAACACCGACTGGCCCGGCAACAACATGGTGATGTGGCGCCCGCAGGCCGAGGACGGCAAGTGGCGCATGATCTTGAAGGACATGGACTTCTATGCCTCCAGCGGCTATAACAGCACTTTCTTTAACTTCCTGCTGCGCGTCAACGGCCACGAGGACGACACCGGCGAGGGCAACAACCCCGCCCGCGTGAAGATTTTCCAGGTGCTGTGGCAGTATCCCGAGTTCCGCGAGAAGATCATCGACTGCTACACGGTGTATCTGGGCGACTTCCTGCGCAAGAGCCAGGTGCGCGCCCACATCGAGGGCATCAGGGACGAGATCGACAGCGAGTACTACTACCACCTGCAGACCTATGGTAAGCCCCTGGGGTACAACAGCTGGAGAAACCAGGTCGAGAACCTGATAACGTGGAGCGAGAACCGCAGCGACTACCTGCGCGACAACATCATCCCCAACTACTTCAACCTGGGTGCCACCATCCCCCTGAACATCGTCACTAACGGGCAGCCTGTCAAGATGCTGAACATCCCGCTCACGCGTCCTGAGTTCAAGGGTAATTACTACGCCGACAGGCTCCTTCACGTGTCCACCACGGGTCACGGCTGGAAAGCCACTTATACCTACAACAACGGCACCACCCGCGTCGTGTCGTTGAAGAACCACAACTACGAGTTCACCCCGACCTCGGCAGTCAAGTCGATTCTGCTCGAGGTTGACATGGGTACCCCCATCCCCAACATCAAGGGCGATGTCAATGGCGACGGCGTGGTTGATGTGGTCGATGTGAACATTCTGATAAACATCCTGCTCGGCAACGAGAGTGCTCCAAAATATGACAACAACACCGACATCGACGGCAACGGAGTCCTCGACATTCTCGACATCAATACCGTTATAGGACTCTTGACCGGAGATTAAATCCCGGCGTCAAATTACCGGGGTTGTCGCCCCTCCCCGGGGCGTGTTGTGCAGTAATTGCAGGCTTTTGAGTTTTTTTAAAAGTGTATTTAGGTCTTTTCTCGCAAAAAATCATTAATTTCGCATTGTTTTAACAATTTATGGAAATTATGAGCAAAAAAGACAACGAGAACAAGATAGTATATGACCCGCAGACGGGAGGACTCAAGGAGCGACTGGCACGCGTCAAGAAGACACGCTGGATAAGGTTTGGCGTGGTGAGCGCCCTGTTCCTGGCATGGGTAGTGTGGCTGGGCAACTGGTGGGTGATACTGGCATGGCCCCTGCTTGCCGACATTTACCTCACCCAGTTCATCCCCTACACCTGCTGGAAAGCCATCAAGAACCCCGCCTTGCGCACCCTGTTCAGCTGGATAGACGCCATCGTCTATGCGCTGGTGCTGGTTTACTTCCTGTTCCTCTTCGTAGGACAGAACTACCAGATCCCCTCATCGTCGCTCGAGAAGACGTTGCTCACCGGTGACTTCCTGTGGGTGAACAAGATGGTGTATGGTCCCCGTGTGCCCCAGACACCGCTGCACTTCCCGCTGGCCCAGAACGAGATGCCCATCATTGGCGGCAAGAGCTATATCGAGCACCCCCAGTTTGAATACCACCGCCTCAAGGGCGTGCGCGGCGTGGAGCGCGGCGACATCGTCGTGTTTAACTTCCCCGCCGGCGACACCGTGGCGTCTAAGTGCCCCAACCCCGACTACTACACGCTCGTGTATCGCCACGGCCGTGAGTTTGTTGCTGCCAACAAGCAGGAGTTTGGCGACATCATCTATCGCCCCGTTGACCGCCGCGACAACTACGTGAAGCGCTGCCTGGGTCTGCCCGGCGAGACATTCTCGATGAAGAACGGCATCGTCTATATCAACGGCAAGGCACTTGAGGAGCCCGAGAACATCCAGTTCCGATATATTGTCACCACCGACGGCACCCCCATCACCGATGAAGTGTTTGAGGACCTGGGGGTTAGCGTAGAGGACCGCGTCAACAACGGCCAGTTCTACGAGATGCCGCTCACCAAGGCCATGGTGGCTAAACTCAAGAGCTTCAAGTGGGTGACCAACGTGGAGCGCGTCACCGACGAGATGCTCCAGGGCGACGAGGATAAGCTCTACAGCTATCCCGTGGGACACAACTATGGCTGGACCCACAACAACTATGGCCCGCTGTGGATTCCCAAGAAGGGTGACAAGATTGACCTCAACGCCAAGAATCTCCCCCTCTATGAGCGTTGCATCCGCAACTATGAGGGCAACAAGCTCGAGGTGAAGGGCGGCACCATCTATATCAATGACAAGCCGGCCACTAGCTATACGTTCAAGATGGACTACTACTGGATGATGGGCGACAACCGCGACAACTCGCTTGACTCGCGCTACTGGGGCTTCGTGCCCGAGGACCACATCGTGGGCACTCCCATGATCGTGCTCATCTCCTTTGACAAGGATAAGCCGGGCATGGGCATACGCTGGGACCGCATCTTCAAGATCCCCAATCCGGATAAGAAGTAAAAGTTTAAAAGTTTAAAAGTTTAAAAGTTTAAAAGTTTAAAGGTTTAAGGGTTTAAAAGGCTCGGAGCTCTTCGAGTTCTCAGAGCCTCTCTAATCTCTAATCTGAAAATGATATTGACGGGTAGCATGTGTGCTGGAAGCGTTCGCTATTATGCGGCGTGTGTGGCAGCAGGGAAGGTGGCCATCGACACCGGGGAGACACGCCTGCCGCTGCGACACAGCCACCACCGCTATGCCATCGCCGGACCTAACGGGCTGCAGCAACTCACGGTGCCGCTCGTGGGCGACACCAATGCCATGCCGGTCGCCATGCGCGACGTGCGCATCAGCGAACATGCCGACTGGCGACGCATCCACTGGGGCGCGCTGTTCTCAGCCTACGGGCGCACGCCCTACTTTGACTACGTGGCAGCCGACCTTGAACCCATCATCATGGGCAAGCAGAGCTGGCTGCTCGACTACAACGAGCAGTTGCAGCAGGTCATCGTTGACTTCATGGACCTGCCGGTAGAGTTTGTGCATGCTGCCGAGGTCGACACCGCCGCGGCTACCGACCTGAGGGGACGCATAGGCGGCAAGAAGCCTGACTCGCTGTCCATCGCCTCGGTGCCTTACTACCAGGTGTGGCAGGAACGCCACGGTTTCATCGGGAACCTGAGCATCCTCGACCTGATGATGAACATGGGCCGCGAGGGTATATTTACTTTGCTTAAAATGACACAATCAAGATAATGGAAAGAAAAGACTTTGAGATAATGGCCCCGGTGGGGTCGTGGGAATCGCTCACCGCCGCTTGGCAGGGTGGAGCCGATGCCATCTACTTCGGCATCGAGGGCCTGAACATGCGCTCGCGCTCGAGCGTGAACTTCAGCATCGACGACCTGCACACCATAGCGCAGTGGTGCCACGAGCACGGCATGAAGAGCTATCTCACGGTCAACACCATCATCTATGACGAGGACGTGGACTACATGCACCGCATCGTGGACGCTGCCCGCGAGGCCGGCGTGAGCGCCATCATTGCCAGCGACATGGCCACCATCCTCTATGCCCGCAGCACCGGCGTGGAGGTGCACATCTCCACACAGGTCAACGTGAGCAACAGCGAGGCTCTCAAGTACTATGCCTCGATGGCCGACGTGGTGGTGCTGGCACGCGAGCTCAACATGGATCAGGTGAAGGCCATCCACGAGAGCATCACCCGCGACAACGTGTGCGGCCCCCATGGCGACCCCGTGCGCATCGAGATGTTTTGCCACGGAGCACTGTGCATGGCTGTCTCGGGCAAGTGTTACCTGAGCCTGCACGAAAGCGGCTATAGCGCCAACCGCGGCGCCTGCCGCCAGATATGCCGCCGCTCCTATACCGTCACCGACCGTGAGACCGGCTACCAGCTCGACATCGAGAACAAGTACATCATGTCGCCCAAGGACCTCAAGACCATCCACTTCATCAACAAGATGGTGGACGCCGGTGTGCGCGTGTTCAAGATCGAGGGACGAGCACGCGGCCCCGAGTATGTGCGCACCGTTGTGAGCTGCTACAACGAGGCTCTCGCGAGCCTACTCGACGGTAGTTACAGCGAGGAAAAGGTCGCCCAGTGGGACGAGCGCCTCAAGCGGGTGTTCAACCGCGGTTTCTGGGACGGATACTACCAGGGACAGCGCCTGGGCGAGTGGACCATGAAATACGGGTCGAGCGCAACGCGCGTCAAGGTGTATGCCGCCAAGGGCATACGCTACTTCTCCAAGCTGGGCGTGGCCGAGTTCCTGGTCGAGGCCGGCGAGGTGAAGGTGGGCGACGAAATCGTGATCACGGGTCCCACCACTGGTGCGCTGATGACAACCATCGAGGAGCTGCGCGTTGACCTGGAGCCCGTGGAAAAGGCGGTCAAGGGCGAGCACTTCTCGATCAAGACCGACACCAAGATTCGCCCCAGCGACAAGCTCTTCATCTGGCGCGAGACTGACACCGAAAAATAAACACGGCAACGCCGCGTGTGCACCGTCCGTGCGCCCGGCGTTGCTGTCATTATAAACCCTTCTAAAAAACCAAACAAACAATGTCTAAATCACTGAAAATATATTGCAAGAACACGCAGCAGTACTTCCCCGTGGAGGGTGGTGACACACTGCTCGATATCGCCCGTGCCATGGGCAGCGGCCTCGCCGTGCGCCCCCTGTGCGCGCTAGTGAACAACAAGGTGGAAGCCCTCAGCTACCCCGTCTACGGCCCCAAGCAGGTGGAGTATGTCGACTACCGCCATCCCGCCGGCGCGCGCACCTATGTCCACTCCCTGTGCATGCTCCTGTACAAGGCCACCCGCGACGTGCTGCCGGGTCAGCGCCTGCGCATCGAGCACTCGCTCAAGGGCGGGTACTACTGCCGCCTCAAGCACAACCATGCCCCCGTCGAGCCCCAACTGGTTGATTCGATACTGGCCCGCATGCGTGAGCTCGTGGAGCAGGACCTCCCCTTTGAATGCCACGAGCGCCTCACCAGCGAGGTGATGGATCTCTTTGCCGCACAGGGTCTTAACGACAAGGTGCGTGTACTGTCAACCAGTGGCAGCGTCTACAGCACCTACTACACGCTGGGCGACACCATGGACAGCTTCTACGGCCCGCTCGTGCCCAGCACCGGCATGCTCCGGGCGTTTGACCTGCAGCCCTATGAGCAGGGTATGATACTTCTCACCCCCGGCCCCGACATGCAGGTCGCCAAGCCCGCGAGCCAGCCCAAGATGTTCAAGGCGTTCACCGACTATGTCGCGTTCAACGACGTGATAGGCCTCGACGACGTGGGATTCCTCAACGAGGCCATCAAGAGCAAGAAAGCCCCATTGCTCATCAACGTGGCCGAGGCGCTGCACAACAAGATGTTTGCCGGCTTTGCACACGAGATCGCCAAGCGCTACAAGGAAGGCGGCGCCCGCGTGGTGCTCATCGCCGGACCATCGTCGAGCGGCAAGACCACCTCGAGCAAGCGACTGGCAATCCAGCTGCTCACCAACTATATCGTGCCCAAGGTCATCGAGCTCGACAACTACTTTGTAAACCGCGACCAGACACCGCGCGACGAGACCGGCGACTATGACTTCGAGTCGCTATATGCCCTCGACCTCAAACAGTTTAACCAGGACCTCACCGACCTGCTCGCTGGCAAGGAAGTGGCGATGCCCACCTACAACTTTGAGCGCGGATGCCGTGAGTACCGCGGCAACACCCTCAAGCTCGAGAAGAACAATATCCTGCTCATTGAGGGCATCCACGGCCTCAACCCCGAGCTCACCCGTCAGATCCCCGAGGAGCAGAAGTTCCGCCTCTACGTGAGTGCGTTGACCACCCTCAATATCGACGACCACAACTGGATACCCACCAGCGACAACCGCCTGTTGCGCCGCATCGTGCGTGACAATAAGTACCGCGGCTGTGACGCCCTGGGCACCATTGCCCGCTGGGCCAGCGTGCGCCGCGGCGAGGAGAAGTGGATATACCCGTTCCAGGAGAATGCCGATGCAACGTTCAACTCGTCGCTCATCTTCGAGCTGGCGGTGATGAAGAACTTTGCCGAGCCCGTACTCAGGCGCGTGCCCGCCAACGTGCCCGAGTATGCCGAGGCCCATCGCCTGCTCAAGTTCCTCAGCTACTTCGAGCCCCTCGAGGAGAAGGATATCCCCGGCACCAGCCTCATGCGCGAGTTCCTGGGCGGCAGCACCTTCACCTACTGACCCGCCCCGCCTGCCAGATTCTGCAAAAAGCCCATTTTTATCCAAATGTGGGTCCAAAACCATAGATTTGGACAAAAATCACTCTATTTTTATCCAAATGTGGGTCTAAAACCATAGATTTGGATAAAAATCCTTGGAAAAACAGAATAATAGCACTAATTTTGTCCACGTATAAAACCTGATAGTTTATGGAAAAGTTAGTAGGTCGAAAACGCGAGTGCGAAGAATTGTCATGGGCAATGGAGTCGGAGCGTTCCGAGTTTGTTGTGCTATACGGGCGTAGGCGCGTTGGCAAGACATTTCTGGTGCGTAGCTACTTCAATGACGTTTACAGTTTTCGCTTTGTGGGAGCTCACAAGCGCTCCAAACGCCAACAATTACTAAATTTCAAAGATGCTTTGGACGAGTTTTCGGGCCAAGACAACCCTGTTCCCGATAGCTGGCGCACCGCATTCAAGCAGCTTGCCAAGTTGCTTGATGGCTGTGCTGACCGTCGAAAGGTAGTTTTCTTTGATGAGATGCCATGGATGGAAACTCATGGTGGAGGTTTTGTCGAAGAGTTGGAATACTTTTGGGCAAGCTGGGCTCAACACCGTGATGATATTGTGTTTATAGCCTGTGGCAGCGCTACGAGCTGGATGAAAGAGAAACTCGAGGATAACCAAGGGGGGTTGCACAATCGCATCACCCATCGCATCTATTTGCGACCGTTCTATTTGAGCGAATGCCGTGAGTATCTCGACAACCATGGCTTTGAATGGAGCGACTATCAGATAATGCAGTGTTACATGATATTAGGTGGGGTTCCTTACTACTTGAGTTTGCTTCGTCCGCAACTAAGTCTCCCTGAAAATATCGACAACTTAATATTCAAGCGTGGCGGCGGATTGTGCAACGAGTTTAACGAGTTGTACAATGCACTGTTCAACAAGGCCGACAATTATATCGAAATCGTTCGTTTCTTAGCACGCAAGCGAGATGGTTTTTCTCGCACCGAAATTGAGCAAGGCACAAAACTGAGTGGCGGAGGTCTGTCAAAGATGCTCGACAATCTTGAACGATGCGACTTTATCCTGTCATATTCTCAGTTTGGCAACAAGAGCAAACAGACCTTGTACAGACTATCTGACTTTTATAGCATTTTCTATTTCAGATATATTGAGAAGAACAATTTCAAGGACGAGCACTACTGGCAACATCATTTCTCAAGTCGTGACGTGGAAGTGTGGCAGGGTTTTTCGTTTGAACAATTGTGTTTGCGCCACTTGACGCATATTAAGGTGGGACTTGGCATCGCAGGACTTGCCACCGAAGCCTCGGCATGGCGGTTTATTCCCAAGCAAGACGACGACCGCGCGGGTGCGCAAATTGATCTTGTCATCAAACGGGCCGATGGTATGATACATCTCGTTGAAATGAAGTTTGCCCAAGGGCCTTATGTCATAACAAAGCAATATGAACAGCATTTGATGGACCGCAAAAACGTGTTCAGCGAGGTGACAGGAATGCGTAATTGTGTCGTTACGTTTGTGACCCCTTACGGCGTGAAGCGCAACATGCATTCAGGCATCATGCACAGCGGGGTAATTGCCGAAGACCTGTTTACAACGGTAACTCGCTTTGAATAAAGATGTTGTAGAATATTATGCAAAACCAAAAGTTCAAAAAGTTGAGCTATAAGTCGAAACAAAACGGGTTATGGCTCAAAAATTTGAAATTTAACTAAAAAGACAAGATATGAAGAAACTTCTGCTCATTGATGCTTATGCGATGATTTTCAGGGCGTTCTATGCCATGATACGCAATCCGCGCATCACAAGCACGGGCCTTGACACCTCGGCGGTGTTTGGCTTTGTCAACATCCTCCAGGACCTGCTCAAGCGCGAGCAGCCGTCGCACATCGCCGTGTGCTTTGATCCCGGAGGCAAGACGTTCCGCCACGAGGCCTACCCCGAGTATAAGGCCAACCGCAGCGAGACACCCGAGGGCATCCTCGTTGCCGTCCCCTACATCAAGCGCATCCTCGAGGCCTACCGCATCCCCGTGGTCATCGTGCCCGGATATGAGGCCGACGACGTGATCGGCACCCTCGCCCACAAGGCTCAGGACCAGGGCTTCATGACCTACATGGTAACCGGCGACAAGGACTTTGCCCAGCTCGTCACGCCGCAGGTCAAGGTGCTCAATCCCGCCAAGGGGGAGATACTGGGCGTGGAAGAGGTAAACGAGAAGTACGGCCTCACGTCGCCGCTGCAGGTCATCGACATGCTGGCCCTGATGGGCGACAGCGCCGACAACATCCCCGGATGCCCCGGCGTGGGACCCAAGACCGCCGAGAAACTCATCGCCCAGTTTGGCAGCGTGGAGAACCTCATCGCCAGCACCGACCAACTCAAGGGTGCCGTCAAGACCAAGGTGGAGGCCAACGTGGAGCAGATCAAGTTCTCCAAGTTCCTCGCCACCATCATCACCGACGTGCCCGTCGACCTCGACGAGCAGGCACTCGTGCGCGAGCCCGCCGACCTCAACGCCCTGCGCGAAGTGTTCAACGAGTTGGAATTCCGCACTTTAACCACCCGTATCATAGACCATGGCGAGGCCAACGTGGGACTCTCGTGCCCCCCGGTAACCACCACCCCCCCCCCCCCCCAACAGACA
>JAZQPG010000221.1:0-9693 GCA_045628365.1 Sodaliphilus sp.
GTCCCAGGGCTTGCTGGCCTCAACCGGGCCCAGGAACATCTCGTAGAGGCGCAGGGTGTCGGCGCCGTAGCGGTCAACTATATCGTCGGGGTTAACAACGTTGTACATCGACTTAGACATCTTCTCGATAGCCCAGCCGCAGATGTACTTGCCGTTCTCGAGGATGAACTCTGAGTCGCGATACTCGGGGCTCCAAGCGCGGAACTTCTCGATGTCGAGGGCGTCGTTCTTGACGATGTTCACGTCCACGTGGATGGGCTGCACGTCATAGTCGCCCTTGAGGTTGAGCGAGACGAACTTGTTGGTGCCCTTGATGCGGTATACGAAGTTGCTGCGGCCCTGTATCATACCCTGGTTGATGAGTTTCTTGAAGGGCTCGGGCTCGCACACGTAGCCGTAGTCATAGAGGAACTTGTTCCAGAAGCGGCTGTAGATCAAGTGGCCTGTAGCGTGCTCGCTACCGCCCACGTAGAGGTCCACCTGGCGCCAGTACTCGTTCACGTCCTTGTCAACGAGAGCCTGGTCGTTGTGGGGATCCATGTAGCGCAGGTAGTAGGCGCTGCTGCCTGCAAAGCCGGGCATGGTGCACAGCTCGAGGGGCTGGCCGTTAGTAGCTACCCAGTTCTTAGCGCGTCCCAGAGGGGGCTCGCCGTCCTCGGTGGGGAGGAACTTGTCTACCTCGGGGAGCTGCAGGGGCAGTTCGGCCTCGGGCAGAGCCTGGGGCTGGTTGTCCTCGTCATAGTAGATGGGGAAGGGCTCGCCCCAGTAGCGCTGGCGGCTGAAGATGGCGTCGCGCAGGCGGTAGTTAACCTTGACACGGCCAATGCCTGCCTCGGCGATATATTCCTTGGTCTTAGCGATGGCTTCCTTCACCTGGAGGCCGTCGAGCTGCAGATTCTCGTTGCTAGAGTTCATCATGATGCCGTCCTTGGCGTCAAAGCTCTCCTCGCTCACGTCGGCACCCTCGATCAAGGGGATGATGGGGAGGTCGAAGTGACGTGCAAAGGCGTAGTCGCGTGAGTCGTGGGCGGGCACAGCCATGATGGCGCCGGTGCCGTAACCAGCGAGCACATAGTCGCTGATGTAGATGGGGATATTCTTGCCGGTGACGGGGTTAACGGCATAGCTGCCGCTGAACACGCCGCTCACCTTCTTGTCGATCAGGCGCTCGCGCTCGGTCTTCTTCTTCACTGCGGCGAGATACTCGTCGACAGCGGCACGCTGCTCGGCCGTGGTCACGAGGTCAACATACTCGCTCTCGGGAGCCAGCACCATGAAGGTGACGCCGAAGATAGTGTCGGCACGGGTGGTGAAGATGAGCAGGGACTCGTCGCTGCCGGCAACCTTGAAGTACATCTCGGCGCCCTCGCTCTTGCCTATCCAGTTGCGCTGGGTCTCCTTGAGAGAGTCGGTCCAAGCCACGGTGTCAAGGTCGCTGAGCAGGCGGCCGGCGTAGGCGCTCACGCGCAGACACCACTGACTCATCAGCTTCTGCTCCACGGGATAACCGCCGCGCACGCTCAGGCCCTCGCTCACCTCGTCGTTGGCAAGCACGGTACCCAGCTTAGCGCACCAGTTAACCATGGTCTTGCCGCGGTAAGCGATGCGGTAGTTCATGAGCATGTCGTTCTTCTCGACCTTGCTCATGGCGTTCCACTGCTCGGCAGTGAACACGTCGTCGATATTGGTAGCGGCGTTGCAGCCCTCGTTACCGTTCTTCTCGAAGAAAGCCACGAGCTCCTCGATGGGGCGAGCCTTCTGCAGCTCAGTGTTGTAGTAGCTGCCAAACATCTTGAGGAAAGCCCACTGGGTCCACTTGTAGTAGCCGGGCTCGCAGGTGCGCACCTCGCGGTCCCAGTCAAAGCAGAAACCTATCTTGTCGAGCTGCTCGCGATAGCGTGCGATGTTCTGTGTGGTGGTCACCTCGGGATGCTGGCCGGTCTTGATGGCATACTGCTCGGCGGGCAGACCGTAGGCATCATAGCCCATGGGATGCAGCACGTTGAAGCCCTTCTGGCGCTTGTAGCGCGAGTAGATGTCGCTGGCGATGTATCCCAGGGGATGACCCACGTGCAGACCTGCACCGCTGGGGTAGGGGAACATGTCGAGGACATAAAACTTGGGTTTGCTCTTGTCAACCTGCGCGCTGTACACCTTGTTGTCGCGCCAGTACTGTTGCCACTTTTTCTCGATTTCTCTAAAGTTGTAATCCATTATCGTATGTTGTTTTTAATTTTTTCTTCCAATTTGCAAAGTTAATGAATTTTGTAAACGTTTAAAAGTTTAAAGGTATAAAAGTTTGGGTCGTGTGGGGTAAAACGGTGAAAATGTTTTGTTGCTTCATGTTTTGTTGGGTAACGGATTGCGGCGGGGTGGGGCGGCGGGGATGGCGTGAAGAAAAAAGCAGGGCCGGTGTCGCTGTTGTGCGAGCCGGCCCTGGATGGGGGTATTGGTGGCATATCCCGCTGTGGGGCGTGTGCCGTGGATGTTTGCTTAGTAGAGCGTGTTGATGATTTCCTCAAAGCGATGGGAGTTGGTCAGGCCGTTAGATACCTGCTGCATGATCTGGTCCATCACCTTGTCGAGGTAGGGGATAGAGGGGTTGGAAGTGCTGGAGTTGTAGATCTTCCAGTAGCCCAGTGCCTTGAGGCCCTTAACGAACTTCTTGTGCACATCTCCCTTGGGGTCCTGTACGGCCCATCCGGTCTCTGACAGGATGATCTTTTGCTTCTCCATGAACTCGCGCAGTTCCTTGGTGTACTTACCATAGTTCTCCACGAGCGCTTTCTTCTTGAGCACCTGCTTGGTCTCCATGCCGTCAAAGCTCTTGAGGGCATCTTCAACGTCGGTCTTGTTGTAGGGGTTGGCGAGCACGTCGGCGATTTCCTGCTCAAAGACGAGGTTATCGCGGTTCTCGAAGTGTGCCTTGCGTGTCTTGGTGGCTTCCTTGATGCCCTGCTCCATCTCCTTCTTTTGCTTCTCGAGCTGAGAGATCTGTTCCTTCACCTTTTTCTCTTCCTTGTTGAGCGAGTCGACGCGTTGCTTGAGAACCTTGATGCGTGAGTCCAGGTCCTGGATGGTGTCCTGTTTTCCCTCCACGAGCTTTTCCTGCAGCTTGATGTGCTGCTCCAGCTCGCGCACTGAGGTTTGTGCTGCGGCGTTCACTGCCACCATGGCAATGACAGCCAGTGCTAATGCTTTGAATGTCTTCATCATGTCATTTGGTTTTTATTTGTTGATTCTGAATTTCACTTGAATGAGCAAGCTGGACTTCATGGGTACCCCGTGGGCCGAACCGGGCGTGAACCGTGGCATGGCGCGGCACACCCTGAGGGCTTCCTTGTCGAGGTCGTTGTCGACGCCCTGGTACACCTTGGAGTCGGTCATGTTGCCCTCGGTGTCAAATGCGCATTCAACCACCACGGTGCCCTGCACGCCGTTCTTCTGTGCCTTCTTGGGATACTGGATGTTGTCCTTGATGAACTGTGACATTGCCTTGCGTCCGCCGGGGAACTCGGGCAGGATGGCCTCGTCGGTCTGGACGGTGTCGCGCTCCTCGGTGATGTTGCTCACGGCAACGGTCGATGTGTATCCGGCGTCGGTGAGCTTGTCACACACTATGGCCAGCTCCTGTGCGCGCTCCATGTCGTCCTGCTCGGGGCTGAGCGTGAGGGCGAGCTTGGCGTCCTTTCCGGCACCGGCGTGGTCCTTGAGCTTGAACTTCACCACGGCGCGCTCCACGACATAGTGGGCGTCGCTGGGGCACAGTTCCACAGCATTGTCAATCATGTCGAGAGCCTCCTGCAGGTTGCCGGCCTCGAGCGATGCTGCCGAGAGCTCGCTGCACACCCATGCTTGGAACGAGGGGTCGGTGTTCTCGTCCATCATGTCGATGGCCTTGGCCATCATTTCCATGCCACCCTCGGTGTCGCCCTGCTCCAGCTTGATGGAGCCAATGATGGCAGTGGCCTGCATGGCGCGGTCACCCTCGTTGATGGCCTGGGTAAAGAGTTTCACGGCCTCGTTGTAGTCCTGATAGTCGTGATATTCCTTGTAGGCTTTGTCAAACGTTGTCTCCTTGTCGCTCTTGAGCTGTGCCTCGGGGCCCAGGTTGAGCTCCACGCGCAGCTGCTCGGTCTTGGCCGGGCGCTTGGATGTTCTCTTTGCAGTCTTCGGGGCAGCGACGGCCATTGTGCAGCATGCCAGAGCCAGGATGATGGATAAAAGTTTCAGTTTCATATCTGAGAGTGGGGGTGTATAGAGATGGGTTATTTCTTTTCCTTATTCTTGAAGAAGTCGTTGTAGACCTTGATGGCGGTGATGATGGCGCTCGAGGCGGTAGTGATGACGTTGGTGATGATCAGGGGCCAGTTGTCGATGAGCATGCCCTGGATGGCAAATCCCAGTGAACCCAGACCCATGAGCAGGAAGGTAGTCAGTGCGATGCCGTCGGTGTTTCGGGTGCGCATGGTGTGAATAGACTGTGGCATGTAACCAAGTACCATTGCCACGCTTGCGATATATCCGATGATTGTTGCTATATCCATTTTGTTTTGTAAGTTTTAATATTATAGGTGAATAATTATGTTGTAAACTGCAAAGTTACTGTTTTTTTGTGAAAGTCGGGTAATGATACCCAAAAACTTTTGATTTCATGTGAATTTTGGGCACTCCCTGGGGGTCTAAAGATGATGAGAACAACCGGCTTACTCCACTATAACGGGCATTCTGTCGATTCGCAATTGTGGTGGTGGTGGGCTGGGGTGGATAAAAAAATGGGGGCATACCGTTGTGGCGGAATGCCCTCATCATTGTCGTGTAATCCAGACTTTACATTCACATGCGACCTCAGGATTCATCGACTTAGGGAAATTTAGACTAAATGATTTTTTTCTACAGGCTAAGTGGCCTGTGTTATGAAAGAGTTCACACGCTTTTTCAATTGCAAAATTAGTAAAAGAAATCGATTCACCAAAAAAAAATACTGTTTGTTTTCAAAGAAAATGAAATTTTTTTAAATACATGTTTTACAACATGTTTTTGCAGCAATAAACGGGCGTTTTTGCCGCTTGGTGAGTCTTTTTTCTCATGTCAAAGGTGATGTCGGTTTTGTGTCCCGGTTTAGCCTAGGGGGATAAAAAAATTGATTGTCTCACGACAACCAATCTTAATTAACCTTAAATCTAATACCATGAAAAACACGTTGCAAAGATAAGTGTTTTCATCCAAGTGATAGCAAAAGTCGCTGCGAAAACCATATTTATTAACATAGATTAACACAATTACCCTGTTTGGGTAACTATACGGCAATGAGGATTATCTCGCGCAGGAATCACGGATCACGCAGAAGTCACGCAGAAATTTAATCTGAAAAACAAATAATCCTCTGATTAAGTCCTAGATTTCAGCGCGGGGATTATACAAAAAAAGTATTGCTGTATAGTTACCCGGTTTGGTTACTATACAATGTGGTGTTTTGTTGTTGGGCCATAGCTTGCCTGTGTTGCATGGAAGTGGCATTATTTTGCAGTGTTGAGGTTTAATTCACGGCGTCGGGGGGCCTCGGGAAGGAAGTTTTTTAGTAACTTTGCAGTGGAATAATATTATAATAAGGAATGAAGAAGATCGTTTTTGCCACCAACAATGCCCACAAGCTGGAGGAGATACGCCAGATTGCAGGCGAAGAGTTTGAAATACTGTCGCTGGCCGACGTGGACTGCCACGAGGATATTCCCGAGACCGCTCCCACGCTCGACGGCAACGCGCTGATGAAAGCGCAGTATATATATGACCGCTATGGCCTGGACTGCTTCAGTGACGACACCGGCCTGGAGATTGACGCCCTGGGCGGTGAGCCCGGTGTGTACTCGGCACGCTATGGCGGCGTGGCCCACGACAGCGAGCGCAACATGGACAAGGTGCTGAGCAAGATGGAAGGCGTTACCGACCGCTCGGCTCGTTTCCGCACTGTGATTGCCCTGATCGAGGGCGGCAAGGTGACCACCTTCGAAGGCAAGGTTGAGGGCCGCATCCTCACCGAGCGCCATGGCGACGAGGGGTTTGGCTATGATCCCATCTTTGCCCCGGTCGAGGCCGACGGGCGCACGTTTGCCCAGATGAGTGCTCAGGAAAAGAATGCCATCAGTCACCGCGGCCGAGCCACGGCAGCCCTGATGGCTTATCTCAAAGGCACCAAATGAACCCGGAAAATGCATTAGGAGCTATTGCCAATATTTTGTTTCTCATAGGCATGCTTTGCACTATCTTTTGTTCATATAGGAGCCCCTATGTTCGTTCAATATAGCGCAAATCCTGACACAATGATAATCTAAAATCTTGTACATGCCCTAATGCACTTTCTGGTATAAAACACTCGCCCCGACATCAGTGCCGGGGCGAGACTGTATCATGTACACGCCTGTGGTGTCATAGGCTTTGTTACAGGGTGGTGGTGTAGGACATCACGTTCTGTGAGAAGGTGTAGGTGTAGGTGAGGTCATGGGTGAGTCCCTTGACAATCTTCAGACCCATTGCGCCATTGCCGTCGGTGGTGGGTTGCAAGGTGGGGTTGAAGGGTCGGCCGTCGTCGTGCAGCATCACCTTCACCTGCTTGCCTGTTGCCGACACGCGGATGTCGACACACGATGCTGTGCCGTGCTTGATGGCATTCTGTGCCAGCTCATCGATGACCACGGTTGTCGCTACAGCCTCCTTGGCTGTTGCCATGCACTCGCCCGTGAGGAAGTCCTGGACATCCTTCATGGTGGCGTCCAGCTGCTCGATGCGTGCCGGGATGGTGACGTCAAAGAGGTGGTCGGCGTTCTTGCGCGGGATGAGGAAGAACGGTATCATCGACTTGTCGGTGATATACTTATATATAATGTAAGGTGCGATGATGATGAGCACCATCACCTGGCCGATGACGAATCCCCACCATGGCGAGATGTCGCAGGGGTGGGCACACAGCAGCCAGAACATTGCCATGGGGAGCAGCGGTTGGCCTGCCGACACGATGAGCGCCAGCGTCTTGTGGGAATAGATCTGATACATGGGGATTAGGATGCAGAATCCCTGCATGAAGATGTTGAACGCATGTATCGCGATGCCCACGCGGGCTATCTTCATCGCCTCGGGGTCGTTGATGCCGAAGATGCTGGCAAACGCTCCGGGGAACGCCACCATGAGGGCGACATACCCGCCCAGGCCTATTGCCATGAACGCCATCGCATGTCGCGACACGAGAGCCACGCCGCGGTTGTCCTCCGAGCCCTTGAGCACGGTGGCCACGGGGGTGTAGGAGTTGACCGTGCCCGAGATGATAATCATCGAGAACGAGAGCAGGGTGGCGCACACAGCCATCGCCTCCATGCCGTGGGCACCCATGTAGGTCATCGCGGCGTGGTTAGCGCCGAGCATGCGCACGGCGATGAGCGACGTGCTGATGCCCATGGGCAGGCCCATGAGCAGCAGTTTGCCCAGGCTTGCAGCGCTGAAGCTGCCCAGGGAGAACTTGAGCGATTCCTTCTCGCGGAAGTGAGAGAGCATAAGCACAACGGCCACGATGTAGGAGATGTTGGTGGCCCAGGCGGCTCCAACAACGCCCCATCCGCAGAACTTCAGGAAAATGAATCCCAGCGCCACGTGGGTGATCTCAGAGGCAATGGTCGCCTTGGTCACCAGCCCTGGAGCACCGTCCACGGCCACATACATCATGAGGGCAAGCATCAAGATGAGCGGCATGGCGCCATAGAGAAGTACGTTGAGGTAGTTGCGGGTGTGTACCATCAGCGACGGCTCGCTGCACAGCAGGTGCACCAGCCCGTCGCCACACAGGAACGGCAGCATCGAGCCCACGAGGCCCATCAGGAGCAGCACGACGAACGAAGTGGAGAACACGCCGTTGGCCCGGCGCTTGTCTTGGTTGCCTATTGCTACGCCCGTGAGCATGGCGCCGCCTTGTGCCACGATGCACGTGAGGGCAAAGATGAGCTGTGTCACGGGCTTGGTGATGTTGACGCCGGCCATGGCGTCGGCACCGATGAAGTGGCTCAGCATGAGGGCATCGATGAGCGCACCGGCCTGGCTGCCCAGCACCGTGAGCACCGATGCCAGCAGGAAGCCGTTGAATGCCTTGTTGACTAGTTTTGCACTACGCATTATATCTACTATTATTATCGAGATCTCGGAGTCCTCTGAGAGCTCTCCGAGATCTCCGATTTTTAATCAAAGAAGTCGAGACCGGCGATGGCCTTGATGAAACGCTCCACGTAGTCCCACGAGGTGTAAGCCCACGAGAATCCCAGGCGGCGCAGCACCTGGGTAGTGAACGAGTTGTCATATCCCAGGTTGACCACCTTGTTGCCGCTGCTTGCCGCGTAGGCCATGAGCGGACGCAGGCGCAGGGTCTTCTCCTCGTCCTGGGTGGCCTCGCCTATGATGGCGCTGAACTCATCCTTCTCCACAAACCTCATGGGCGCGTTGATCACGTGCATGCCTCGCAGCACGTCGCCCATGGGCAGGGTGTGGTTGTTGGTGGGATGGAACACGATGTTCTCGCGCGGAGTGGTTGCGAGCAGCAGGATGGCGCGGCTCACCTCGTCGATGGGCGAGAACTCGCATGTGAAGTCACACATCTCGTAGGCACAAGCCCCCAGAGTCTTGTAGGCACGCAGGGTGGCCATGAAATTGTTGGACATGAAGTTCATCTGGAACTCACCGGCGCGATTACGCGCCGAGAGGTTGCCCACACGCATAATCTTGGCCGACAGCCCGTTGTCGCGCACTGCGTCGAGGATGAGACGCTCAGCGTTGAACTTCGAGCGTGCATACTGGTTGTCGAGGCTCTGACCGTAGTCGAGCTCACGCTCGTTCATGCGTCGCTTGGGGTCGGGGAATCCGTTCATGCTATGCCCTGCCACGCTCACTGTCGATACATGCACAAGGCGAGAGTCGCTTGCAAGACACCACTTCACCAGATATTCAACCGAGTTGACATTAACCTCCTCGATGTCGTTGCCGGTGGAGAAGTGCTTCACATTGGCAAGGCAGTTGATCACGGTGAGGTGCTTATAGGGCAGCTGCATCACCGCGTCGGGGTTCATCATGTTGGTCTCAATGATGAACAGGCGGGTGTTCATCTCGTCCTCGAAAGCCTCATCAAAGTAATAGTAGAGCATGGAACGCAGGCGGTTGGCAGCGCTGACGCCGTCCTTGCCGCGCAACGGGCAATAAATCTTGCCGTCATACTTCTTGAGCAAGTGGTAGAGCACATGTATGCCCAGGAATCCGGTTGCACCGGTGAGCAGAACATCTCCTATCTCCTGACGCTCGCCGCTTAGCATGCTCTCGATGGTGTTGTTCTTGAGCACCTGGGCATAGACATCGCTTGAAGCGATTTCCTCGGCCGGCTGCTGCATTTCCTCGGCAGCAACGGGTGTGGCGCCCACAAACTCGGCAAGGGCTCGCGGCGTGCTGTGGGCAAACACATCCTGGAATGCCACAGTGTAGCCCAGCTTGGTTGCCTCGATAACCACCTTGATGACAACGAGCGATGTGCCGCCCAGCTCAAAGAAGTCGTCGGTAGCTCCCACCTTGTCGAGTTGCAGGATAGAAGCAAAGATGTCGCAGAACTCCTGCTCGGTCTTGTTGGCCGCTGCCACTTGGTCGGTCGACTGTGCGATGACAGGCTCGGGC
>JAZQPG010000222.1:0-2674 GCA_045628365.1 Sodaliphilus sp.
GATTTTGGCTTTCGTGGAATTAGAGCCGAAACACACATGTTGACTCCCCATTAAAGTGAGTGCTCGTGCGCCCCGCAGGTGGCGTGTGTTGCATCCATTTGTGCGCTAGCCGGCACTATGCCCGCGAAATGCCTTGTTGTGTTGAATTTTAACTACTTTTATTAACTAAATTCAAATAACATGAGGCAATTAAAATTGTATCTGACTCTGTTAGTGCTCATTCTCATGGGCACGATAGAGGCATCTGCAGTTAAACACAAGGCCTGGAGCAGTACCGACGGTGTCTTCTACCTGAAGACTAGCGACGGCCTTGAGGAGTACACTGTGGACGGATCAATCACCTTCAAGGCAACCTCGGGCGCGGCCATCGCGGGCTATCGCGATGCCGGCGTCGTTTTTGCCCCCAAGAACGAGGGTGAATTGATCCAAATCACTGTCAAGAGCATCGACCTTGACGGTGGCAATTACTTGTGTGTCTACAACGGCGCCATCGATGCCATACGCAGCGGTGTGAGCGACGGTGTGGACCAGTCAAGGTATCTCCCCTCGGGATGGAAGTACAAGCTCACCAAGGACAATGCGGGCTTGAGCTACACCTCCGAGGCCAGCGACGGCAAGCTGTCGTTTGGTTTCCACTCGGGCTCGGCACAGGGCCAAAAGGGTTGGGAAATCACAGTGACCAGCCTTTCGCCCAAGGATATGGAGTATAAATCGGCCACTGCGGTCAAGGGCAAGGACAAGAGCCACCGCGGTGCCAAGGACAAGGCCATCTTCGGCGCAGAGGTAGAGACCGACGGCGGTAGCAATCCGCTGAGCGTTGACAACCTGAGCATCAGCACAACTGCGCTCCAGGGCAGCACCCAGGTCGAGAACGTGCGCCTGTACAAGGGCGACAAGTACACCGAGGAGAACCTCGTGGCTACAGCAGCCACGCTGGGCGATGCGCTCACTGTCACTAACATGCAACTCAAGAGCGGCAAGAACAACTTCTGGGTTGTTGCCGACGTGCTCCCCGATGCATCGGGCACCATTCCCTCGCTCGAGGTGACTGGCCTGAGCGTTGCCGGCGAAAGCCGCCCCCTCACCGCCACCACTGCCGAGGGCATCAACATCGAGAACACCGTGCTCATGGGCAAGGACCACAAGGTCTACACCGTGAGCGACGACGTCAACTTCTATGACGATGGCGGCAAGGACGGCAAGGTGGGCGAGAAGTTTGAGGGCTCAGTGACCTTCGTTCCCGCAACAGCCGGCAATGCCATCAAGGTGGACTTCTCAAAGTTTGCCATCTTCAACACCTCTACTATTGGTCTTAACGACGTCTTCAAGTTCTACAACGGCCGCACTGCCGACGAGGCTAACCTCATCGCCACCCTTCTCGAGGAAGGCAAGGTGGTGAAGAGCACCGCCGATGACGGCTCGATGACCATCACCCTGAAGAGCACCACCGGTGTTCCCGCCGACGGCTGGGAGGCTATCGTGAGCCAGTTCCTGCCCGGCGACATGACCTTCAAGGCTGTCAATACCCAGACCATGGGCACCACCGAGGCATCGGCTGGCGATAAGGACGTGAAGATGCTCCTCGTGGACGTGGTTACCGACAACCAGAGCAACCCCCTTACATTGAATAAACTTACAGTGGACGCTTCGCAGTGTGTTCCCATGACAGCCCTTGCAGGCGTCAAGGTGTATGCGCTGGGCGAGAAGCCTAACGTGACCACAACCAACCTCTTCGGCCAGGCCGATGCTGCAGCATCGATGGCTGTTGAAGGCACTTACACACTTGCCGAGGGTCACAACTACTTTGCTGTGCTCGCCGATATCGCCGACGAGGCAAGCAACGACGAGATCATCAAGCTTGCTCTCACCGGCGCTGTCGTGGCTGGCACCGAGCAGACTCCTGCCGAGCCTGTCACCGCACAGCTCGACATCAACAACGTGTGCCACATCTCGCAGACCGCACACTCACACAACATCCACGACGAGTGGACTCTCACTGACACTAAGTCTACTATCACCCCCACCAAGTATGACTATGTGAACGCCAACCACCAGGTGACCTTCGTTCCCACTGTTGAGAACAGCGTCATCGAGATGGACTTCACTAAGTTTGACGTTTACTATGCAAGCAGCAGCTACGGCACCAAGGCCAAGTTCCAGGTGTTCAGCGGCAACACTACCGCTGCCGAGAACCTGCTGTGGGAACTCAACGACGCCAGCCAGCAGACCACCGGTCCCGGTCGCATCCTGCGCTCTACCGCTGCTAACGGCGCCATGACCGTGCTGTTCAACCCCAACACCACCAGCAGCTACTATGCCGGCACCGGTTTTGAGGCATCGGTTCGCCCCTTCGTTAACCACGACATGGAGGTCAAGGAAGTGACCGTGAACCAGACCAGCAGCGACATCATCTCTACAGGCGCTACAGGAGCCGACCTTATCGACTTCAACGTGGTGACCGAGGGTACACTCACCCTGAAGACAATCAAGGGCATCACGCTCGACCTCAAGGACAACTATGAGGCAGTGAGCAAGGTGACCATCCTTTACAGCGGCGACAAGGCAACAACCGACGAGGCAGTTGAGTTTGGCACCGCCGACGTGACTGCTCAGCAGGTTACCGTAGCCGGCGAGAAGGTTCTTGCCGACGGCAGCAACCACTTCTGGGTAAAGG
>JAZQPG010000223.1:0-2606 GCA_045628365.1 Sodaliphilus sp.
AAATAGGCGCTGTGGTGCGCGTGGTCAAGGTGCACGGCTCGGGAGCATTTCGCCAGCGACTGCTGGAGATGGGCTTCGTGAAAGGAGCCGAGGTGACCGTGCTCAAAAACGCCCCCCTGCGCGACCCTGTGGAGTACATGATTCTGGGCTCGCACATCTCGCTCCGCCACAGCGAGGCTGCACAAGTCGAGGTATGTGACCTAGCCGAGGAAATCGGTGATAACCCTTACAATGGCACCACCGACACGCTTGTCGATGAAATGGATCCGCTGGCCGACAACGTGCTGCGGGTGGCCCTCGTGGGCAACCCCAACTGCGGCAAGACATCGCTGTTCAACTATGTCACCGGAGCAAAGGAGAAGGTGGGCAACTATGGCGGCGTGACAGTAGATAGCAAGACCGGCAGCTTCAACATCGACGGCCGTAACGTCGAACTCGTGGACTTGCCAGGCACTTACTCGCTCACCGAGTATTCGCCCGAGGAAATGTATGTGCGCACCTTCATGCGCGACAACCACCCCGATGCCATTCTCAACATCGTCGATGCCGGCAACCTGGAGCGCAACCTCTACCTCACCACGCAGATTATGGACATGAACGTGCCCATAGTGATTGCACTCAACATGTGGGACGAGTTTGAGCGCAGCGGCGACACGCTCGACATCGATGCCTTGAGCCGCCTGCTCGGAGCCACCGTCATCCCCATCACTGCCCGCAACGGCAAGGGTGTGGACAAGGTGCTTGGGGCAGTGATGCATGCCATCGACAACAGCGAGCACAAGACAGTGCACAAGAACGTCAACTATGGCGACTCCATCGAGAAAGCACTCCTTTCTCTCGAAGCAATGGCACCCGGCCTTAACCGCTACACCTTGCTCAAAGTCCTTGAAAACGACTCGCACGCACAGCAAGAACTGCACCTGGGACGCACCGAGGAGCAGGCACATGCCGCTATCGACCGAGCCACACAACTGCGTGCCGACATCGAGCGCGAGTATAACGACGACATCGTGAGCGTGGTGAGCGACCTCAAATATGGTTTTGTGCGCGGAGCACTAGCCGAGGTGCTCACAGCCAATCCCCAGAGCGACAAGTCCAAGCTGGGTTATGCACTCGACGTGGTGCTCACCAACCGCTGGCTGGGCCTACCAGTGCTGTTCCTGCTCATGTGGTTCGTGTTCCAGACCACCTTCACCGTGGGCGCCTATCCGCAAGAGTGGATTGACCAGGGCGTGGCATGGTTTGGCAACTGGATAGCAACGCTCATGCCCGAGGGCACCCTGCGTGACCTCGTGGTCGATGGCATCATAGCCGGCGTGGGCGGCGTGCTGGTGTTCTTGCCCAACATCCTCATCCTGTTCTTCTTCATCTCGTTGCTCGAGGACAGCGGTTACATGGCACGCGCTGCGTTTATCGTGGACCGCATCATGCACCGCATAGGGCTGCACGGCAAGTCGTTTATCCCCTACCTCATAGGCTTCGGGTGCAGCGTGCCGGCCATCATGGGCACCCGCACGCTCGAGAACCGCCGCGACCGCATCATCACCATCCTCACCGTGCCGTTCATGTCGTGCTCGGCGCGACTCCCGGTTTACCTGCTGCTCGTCTCGGCTTTCTTCGCGACCAACCAGGGCGTAATACTCATGAGCCTATATCTTGTGGGCATCGCAATGGCAGCCTTCAGTGCTATACTATTGAGCAAGACACTGCTCAAGCACGATCACACCCAGTTTGTCATGGAACTGCCGCCCTACCGCATGCCCACCGCACGCAACGCCACCCTGCACATGTGGAGCAAGGGGTCGCAATACCTGCGCAAGATGGGTACTGTCATCCTTGCCGCGTCCATCATCGTGTGGGCGTTGGGCTACTTCCCCCGTCACGAGGGAATGACCCAGCAGGAGCAGGTGGAGAACTCGTTCATGGGACGCATGGGCAAGGCCATCGAGCCTGTTGTAGAGCCGCTGGGATTTAACTGGCAGATGGGCGTGAGCATGCTCACAGGTGCCGCTGCCAAGGAAATCGTGGTCTCTACCATGGGAGTGCTCTACACCGGCGAGCATGCCGATGAAGACTCATCGACACTCAAAGCCAAACTGCAAACGGCAACCGACGAGCAGGGCAACAAGCAGTTCACCCCCATTGTGGCTTACTCGTTCATGCTCTTCGTTTTGCTCTACTTCCCCTGCATCGCTGCCCTAGCGGCAATCAGGCGAGAGGCGGGAACCAAGTGGATGATCTTTGAAATCATCTACACCACCGGCATGGCTTGGCTTGTTTCGTTCATTTTCTATCAATCAGCAACTTTCATCCAGTCATTATGATACAAACCATCATCGCCCTCTTCATCGTGGCTATAGCCCTAGTGTGGGTACTCATGCGCCTGTTCAAGAAGCCCAAAAACAACGGTGGCTCATGCAGCTGCGGCTGCAGCAACTGCGACAAACCCCACTGCCCCACCCACCCCAAGCACTGAAAAAACGTACACCTACCAACCATTAGGGACCCAATGGCAACATATCCATTGAGTCCCTTATTATATATAGAATAATCCCCCAACAAGAAATTTTCCTTCTTCGCATCGTTTTGATGAATTTTGCTTTTAT
>JAZQPG010000224.1:0-5681 GCA_045628365.1 Sodaliphilus sp.
CCCAATTTCCAATGAAAGGGCCTGTCCCTGTGATGTCATTTCGGGGGCAGATGTGAGGGTCGGGTGGGGGACGAACCATTGTTGGCGGCCGTTAAAAAACGGTAAAGTTTTCGGGGTGGTTTTTTACCTGGGAGTGGTTCGTTTGTCTATAAAAATAAGACATAAGTAGATTTATTTGGTGTAGTTGAAAAAAACGCAGTATCTTTGTAATTGAAAAACTTAAAATTTATAACAATGAAAAAAACAATTCTCGCTTTACTCATGATGGTTGCCGCCTGTGTGACGCAGGCTGCCAACATCAACGGTATTTTGCTCGACGCCAGCGACACCACTGCCCTCATCGGGGCCTCGGTGAAGCTTGTCAAGGCGTCTAAGGACAGCACCCTGGTGAAGGGTACCGTGACCGATGCCAACGGCGTCTTTGACCTGAAGGGCATCGCCGCGGGCAAGTATGTGCTCAAGCTCAGCTATGTGGGGTACAAGGACGAGGCCAAGCATGTGACCGTGGGCGCCGACGGACGTGGCGTCAACCTGGGTGTCATCGAGATGACGTCTAACTCGGTCATGCTCAAGGAGGCTGTCGTGGTGGGCATCAAGACTCCCATCACCGTCAAGGAAGACACGGTGGAATACAATGCCGACACTTACAAGACCCAGGCCAACGCCGTGGTCGAGGACCTCTTGAAGCGCCTGCCTGGCGTGGAGGTCGACAACGACGGCAAGATCACGGCCAACGGTAAGCAGGTGAAGAAAATCCTCATCGATGGCAAGGAGTTCTTTGCCGATGACCCAAAGATGGCATCCAAGAACCTGCCCGCCAACATGGTGAATAAACTCCAGGTGATTGACCGCAAGAGCGACCTGGCGCGTCTCACCGGCGTGGACGACGGCGAGGACGAGACCGTGATCAACCTCACGGTGAAGAAGGGTATGAACAACGGGTGGTTTGGAACTGTCAATGCCGGCTACGGTACCGACAACCGCTACTCGGGCAATGTGATCGCCAACTACTTCAACGACGGTAACCAGTTCACCTTCACGGGTGGCGGTAACAATGTCAATAACATGAACTTCACCGATGGCGGTGCTTCCAGGTTCCAGCGCATGTTTGGCGGCAGCAACGGCATCACCACGTCGCAGAGCCTGGGCTTCAACTTCAACGTGGGCACCAAGGACAGTGAGAAGTTCCGCGCCGGCGGTAACCTGCTCTACAGCCACAGCTCGCGCGAGGCCTACAACCGCACCAGCCGCCAGTACCTGTTTGCCGACAGCACCAGCTTCTATGACAGCGAGTCGAGTTCGCACAACAGCGGCAACAACTTCCGCGGCGACTTCCGCATCAAGTGGGAGGCCGACTCGTTCAACACGCTGGAGGTGCGCCCCAACTTCTCGATGAACTTCAGCAACAGTGACAAGGTTGACGAGTCGTCGACCCGCGCCGGAGACGCGGCACGCACACCCGTCAACATGTCGCAGAGCACGGGAGCTAACGATGGCAAGAGTTACGACTTTGGCGGACAGGTTGTCTACAACCACAAGTTCAAGAGCAAGCCCGGCCGCGCGTTCAGCTTCTTTGGCCGCTACAGCTACAGCAACGTGGACGAGGACGGGTCGACCTATACCCACAACAAGTATTATCTCAAGGAAGACCCCGACGAGACCATCGACCAGGTGTATGACCACAAGCGCATCACCAACGGCGTGAACGGCCGTCTGTCGTGGACCGAGCCCCTGGGCGATATCAAGAACGCCAACTTCCTGCAGCTCTCTTATAGCGGCGACTACCGCCACAGCACGGCCGACAAGATGGTGTATGACATCCTGAGGGGCGGCGTGGTGACCCCCGCTCCCGTGGTCCTGCCCGACTATCATGCCGTGAGCATCTACAATGCCGCCTTCGACCCCAATGTGCGCCAGGCGGTGGCCGAGCAGTATGGCAGCAGTGTGCTCTATGACCTGCCCATGCTGAGCACCATCCTCGACTATGAGCTGGGCGACGAGATCGATCGCCAGTTCAACGAGAAACTGAGCAACCGGTTCCGCAACAACTCGCTCAACCAGAGCCTTGAGGTTGGATACCGCAAGAACAACGTCAAGTATAACCTCAACGTGGGTGTGTCGGTTAACAACGCGATGTCGAGCAGCAAGGACCTCATCAACCCCGACCGCAACATTGCCTCGCGCTGGGTGTGGACCTTTGCGCCGTTTGCCCGCTTCACTTATAAGTTCACCAAGACGCGCAACATCAACATCAACTACCGCATGCGCAGCAACCAGCCGTCGCTCACCCAGCTGCAGCCCGTGGCCGACGAGAGCAACCCGCTCAACATCGTGATTGGTAACCCCGAGCTGAAGCCCTCGTTTGCCCATCGCCTGTTCACCCGGTTCAGCGACTTCAACCAGGAGAGCCAGCGCAGCATCATGGTCAACCTCAACGCCGACTGGACCCAGAACAGCATCATCAACAAGGTGACATTTGACAATACCACCGGTGGCCGTACCACTACCTACGAGAACGTTAACGGAGTGTGGAGTGCCAACCTGATGAACATGCTCAGCCTACCGTTCGGGTCGAGCAAGACATGGTATTTCTCGTCACACGCCTTCCTGCGCTACAACCAGACCCAGGGTTACAACAACGGCCTGCTTAACCGCAGCGGCAACTTCTCGCTCAACATGGCACCCGGTATCGCGTTCCGCAACGGCCAGTTTGACCTCGAGCTGCGTCCCCGCTATGGTTACCAGACCACCCACAACACCGTGACCGTTGCCAGCAACCGCAACGTGCACACCTATGGCGGCATGTTCAACGGCCAGTGGTCATCGCTGTTCGGCCTGGTTATCAGCACCGACATTAACTTTAGCGCGACCAGCGGTTACACCAACGGTTACGACACCAAGCAGTGGCGCTGGAATGGCTCTATCGCTTATCAGTTCCTGCGTGACCGCGCTGCTGCTGTCACCGTGTCGGTCTACGACATCCTGGGACAGAGCAAGAGCATCAACCGCAACGTCACCGCAAACTATATCGAGGATACTTACAACAACTCGCTGGGCCGCTACGGCATGGTGACTTTCACCTACAAGTTCACCACCTTCAAGAAGGGTGAGCAGCCCAGGGACCAGAACAGCTACGAGGGTTACGGCCCCGGTCCCGACGGCCAGCGCCGCATGGGTCCTCCTCCCGGAGGTGAAGGCCGTCCTCCCATGGGTGGCGGTCCTGGTGGCGGACGTCCGGGAGGTTTCTAAAAGAAGCCCCCTCCGCACGAAGACAAAACGCTCCAGTGGGGATGTACCCCGCTGGAGCGTTATTGGTCTAATAAGCATGGCGGCCACCACAGTCCGGGTGACCGCCTTGCATCGTTAAGGTGGGGTTGTTACTTGGTTGCGGGTTGCTCGGGGTTGGCTTGGCCGTCCTCGGTTTGCCCCTGGGGTGCCTGAGCGGCGGGAGCGGCCTCTTCCTTGGTTTCCTCGGCCTTGACCTCGGTGGTGTCGCCGGCCTGGTTCTGGAGGCTGTCGCCGCCGGTTGTGTTCTCTACTACGACCTCGGCCTGCTCAGCGTTGTTGCTGCCGCCCTCGGTCTTGCAAGATGCGAAACTAACTGCCATGATCACTGCGAATGCATAAACTAACTTTTTCATAATACTTTGTGTTTTAAATGTGTTTGTATACTTGTTTGTGTTTTGTGTTTTTCTTGGGTTGGGATTTTGGGGTTTGTGCTGACGGTTAGTCGCCTGTCGTTACCGAGTCAGATGTTGATCCGAATGCGCGCACTACGTTGACGGTGTCTGAGATCGTGTCTACGAGCTCCTCTACGACCACCTCTTCGAATGCTGTGGTATCATCACTCTGGTCGTCGGTGGGTAAAGGAGAAATGTAGCACGAAGTTAAAGATGTTGCAAAGAAAGCTGCAAAAGCTAATAATAAAAGTCTCATAGTCGTAAAGTATTTTTTTAGTTAAACATTTGTCGTTCGTTGAATCACGTTGCAAAGGTAAGGGTACTTTGGCTTAGGACGGTTAAAAAAACGGTCGGTTTGTATGAAGCCGCATGTTTGTTGTACGAACCCGTGGTTTTGTCCCGTTTTCGCCCTTTTTTTACAGCGGAAGCGTGAGCAGCAATCAGCTTCGAGTGTGTAAAAAACAGATGGGAGGACTGGTGGTGGTGAAGCTTTTTTTTCGGCCTGCGCCTTTCGTCTTTCGTAAAAAATCCTTATCTTTGCTCTTTGAAAGAAAATGACATCGGCTACCATTATATAAACGTAGTAAAATGAGCAATAACAATTATATCGTCTCGGCAAGGAAATACCGCCCCGCCACCTTCCGCAGCGTGGTGGGACAGGAGACGCTCACCCACACGCTCAAGACCGCCATAGGCAGCGGACGCCTGGCTCATGCCTATCTGTTCTGCGGCCCGCGAGGCGTGGGTAAGACCACCTGTGCCCGCATCTTTGCCAAGACCATCAACTGCCTCAACCCCACACCCGAGGGCGAGGCGTGCAACGAGTGTGAGTTGTGCCGCGCCTTCAACGAGCAACGGTCGTTCAACATCACCGAGCTTGACGCTGCCAGCAACAACTCGGTCGACGACATCCGCAACATCAACGAGCAGGTGCGCATCCCGCCCCAGACAGGACGCTACCGCGTGTTTATCATCGACGAGGTCCACATGCTCACCACCGCGGCCTTCAACGCCTTCCTCAAGACGCTCGAGGAGCCGCCCGAGTATGCCATCTTCATCCTCGCCACCACCGAGAAGCAGAAGGTTATCCCCACTATCCTGTCTCGTTGTCAGATATATGACTTCTCGCGCATCACCGTGCCCGACATCGTCAAGCAGCTGCAATACATCTGCGAGGAGGAGCACGTGGAGGCCGAGCCAGCCGCGCTCAACGTCATCGCCCAGAAGGCCGACGGCGGCATGCGCGACGCCTTGTCAATCTTTGACCAGGTGACAGCGTCGAGCGAGGGGCACATCACCTACCGCGCCGCTATCGAGAACCTCAATGTCCTCGACTATGACTACTACTTCAAGCTGGTTGAGGCATTCATTGCCGGCGACGTGCCGCAGGCGCTGCTCATCTACCGCGACATCCGCGAGAAGGGTTTTGACTCGCAGTTCTTCATCAATGGCCTGGGACAGCACGTGCGTGACCTCATGGTGTCGAGCACGCCCCAAACCCATTCGTTGCTCGAAATGAACGAGGAGGTGGCCCAGCTATATATCACACAGGCAGCCAAGGTGACTCCGCGTTTCCTGTACCAGAGCATCGAGTTGTGCAACAGCTGTGACCTCAACTACCGCAATGCCACCAGCAAGCAACTGCTCGTGGAGCTCACGCTCATCAAGATGTGCCAAATCATGAACCCGTTGCCGCAGGACCAGCCCGCGCAGCCCGCTCCGGGTATCAAGAAGGTGACCCCTGCTGCCGCCCCGCGTCAGGCGGCTCCTGCCCCTGCCCCTGTGGCCCAGGCAGCCCCCGCAGCCGCGGCCGCAGTGCCTCCCGCCCCGGCTCCCGCCGCGCCGGCAACCCACGTGGCTCCCCCAGCCATGCAGCAGGCACCGCCACCCCCGGTCATCCCGCCGGCACCTGCCCGTGCGGCGATGCGTCCGTCCGTGGCACGCCCGGCATCGGCTCGCATTCTGGTGAACACCGCGCCACAGGCTGTCCAGCAATCGGCA
>JAZQPG010000225.1:0-11625 GCA_045628365.1 Sodaliphilus sp.
CCGCAAAAAACATTGGTGAATAGTTACTGTATAGTTACCGCCGAGTGATTTTGTGTTAAATTATATTAAATTCATTACGACGGTGTAATATTAAGCAGTTTTCAGTATTATATAGACGTGAATCAGATAGACGAACATAACATAGTAGCGATGGTAGAGGCCTCTGACGTTAGGGGTGCTCTGTCGGCAATCTATACTCACTATGCCCGCTATCTCTTCGCCATCGCTCAGCGATATGTTGCCGATGACGACAAGGTGAACGATGTGTTGCAAGACGCATTTGTGAAGGTCTATAGCTCAATTAGCGCTTTCAAGTGGAACGGCAACGGGTCGCTCAAGGCATGGCTCAAGCGCATCGTTGTCAACGAAGCACTTCAGGTAATCCGTAGCGAGGCTCGCCATGGCACAGAGCCCCTAGACGACAACATCGATGTGACTGACCATGATACAGCATTAATCGACAAGGTGGATACCGATGTGCTGATGCAATCCATCAGACAACTGCCCCCCGACTACCGAAGCGTGTTCAACCTCTATGTGCTGGACGGTTATAGCCACAAGGAGATAGCACAGCAACTGGGTATCACCACCACAGCATCGGCGGTGAAACTACTGAGAGCAAAGAAAATATTGAAAATGCAATTACTTAACTATATTGAGAGTCATGAATAGCATTAATCACGATAAATTTGAACAGCGGCTGATCGACCGCTTGCAAGACCACGAGGTCACGCCTCCAGTCGATCTGTGGCAAGGCATTGAGACCAAGGTTGCCAATGCGACACCTGCCTCATCCCGCCGCAAGCGTCCGCGGGCAGTGTGGTGGATCACCGCTGCAACGGCTGCCGCAGCATGCGTGATGCTATACTTCCTGCCCAGCCAGCAAGAACAAGTGCCACCCATGCAGCCCACTATTGTTGCGAAAACCACTGAGCAGCCACAGCAGGAGCCCGCCAAACAGGAGCCCGCCAAACAGGAGCCACAGCTTGAACCCACCGCACAGCAACCCGCTTTATCTACGGTAGCGACCACGCCACGCCTAGTAGCAAGCATCCCCCACACCACAACCGATGCCGTGGTTGCCGTCACCGAGCCTCTTGACACAGCAACCACAACTGTTGCTCCCACCCCTGCCGGCAACACTGAATTGCTTGCACAGGAAAACTCGGCAAGCAATGGCACTACTGTGATGGAGGCTAAACAATGGCAAGCGCCCATGGGTCAGGAGCTGGCAACTGAAATAATCACCCCATCGGCACGATGGTCCACTACCTTCTACGCTTCGGGCTCTACAGTGTCAGGAACCAACGTAGACTATACCTACAAGGGCTTTATTCCTTATCCCGCCTACATGGCTCCGTCAAGCGATGGCATGGTATCGTCAAGCGACGACATGGCACCAGCATCAAGTGACGAGATTGTCTACGGAGAGCCTCGCAGGAAAGTGCTTCACTGCAAGGTGCCCATCCATGTGGGTGCTCTGGCACGCTACCACATCACCCCACGGTGGAGCGTTGAGGCAGGTATTGCCTTTACACATCAAGAGGCTACTATCACTACCACCCTCAACGATGTAGTCGAGAACTATGAGCAAACGATGCGCTATGTGGGTGTGCCTGTGGGTGTATCTTACACGATACTTGACAAAGAGCGATTCAAACTCTATGCTGCCGCACGCGGTTCTATAGAGAAATGCGTGCAGTCGAGCACTACACGACCCTACACCAGCACCGACCGACCCATGCTCTACAGCATGAGCATGGCACCGGGTATGCAAGCCAACATCACCCGCAATTTGGGCATCTTTTTAGAGCCCAGCATCAGTTACAACATCAGCGGCGAGTCGGTGATGCCCACTCGATATGACGACACGCCGTGGGACTTCGACCTGCGCATGGGAATTACATGGACTATCAACCCCAATAAACGGTAAAGATTATGATAAAGAAAACTTATTATTCACTGTTAACACTGTGCATAGCATTGCTGGCAATGTCGTGCAGCGATGAACCCTCGGCGAAGAAAGGCTATGACCAATATGCCTATGCCGACATCTACAGCACCATTGTGGGAAATGTCAACGACGGATATGTTCTGCTTGGCGACAAGCATAATATCGCCATCCTTGCCAAAGGTACCAATCTGGAGCAACTCACGATGAACGGTAATAAGCGGGCGCATATCACAATCAGGTATAACTATCACAATTTAGAAGAGTTGCCCGACGGGACATTCGTTTTTCACGATGCCGAGTTTGTGAAAGGAGAGGTGATGCCTGTTTCAAATGTTCTCACCAAGCAGCAGGCCGAAGATGCCGGAGCATTCTTGCCCGACAGTTGCTTTGAAATCAGCGATCCGGCACAAGTAGAAGTGTGGACCTCACAAGACTACATTACCGTGCAAGGTAATTATCTCGCAGCTGCCGCACAAAACGGAATCACAACCCGCCCCTTGACTATCGACCTTGTGTGGGACGAGGAGCATTCTACCGAGGGGACGCTGGCAGTGAGACTCATCTACAACCGTCATCACAGCTATGGCTATGACAAACTGGTGTCGAAAAAATCAATCAATTCGTTCCTCTACGCTCCCATCAACGACTGGATTAACAGCCACAATGTCAAGACCCTTGAGCTGCGCAATGCCGAGGGCGTGATAAAAAAATGCAAATTTGATACAAACTCTAAAACAATATATTTATGAAATCATTACAGACCATTTTCATTATCCTTGCTATAGCAATGTGTTCGTGCAGCAACGACGATGTGGCTATGTACCAAGACCTGCCGGGCAAGCTGTTGTGGGCCGACGGCAGTCATGTGGACGCGATAACTCAAGTCGACCCCAATGTCGTTCTCGAGATGCTACAGTCCCAATCATGGGAGCAAAACAACAAGAGCGTCTTCTATTTTGACCGCAACCACTTGGAATATCTTGGCAAAGACGACAAATACATCCAAAATCGTAGCTACATGCTATTTACCTCCGACGGAAAATGCTACAACCACCATCGTGACATCTCTCTTGACGAACACACCGGAGCATTAGAGTTCACCTACAAGCTCGAGGGGAATGTGCTCACCATTATCGACACTCACGAATATCCGATTTGGAGCGACACACAGATACACAAGTTATTTGTCTATGAAGTGGTGGGCTACACAGCCGACAAGAAAACACTTTTCCTTAACGACTTGAGAATTAAAGCAGAAAACTTTTTCGTACCGCAAGGCTGGGATAAAGCCACGACACAGTGCCGCATAATATGGGGCGAACTTCCACAAAGCAGCAATCTCAATCTCAAATAAGGTGGGTTACCGGCATGACGCGGGAACTCCTGTTAACAGACGGAGCCCACTACACTTTGAAAAATCACACCCGTAAACGATTGTAAATCAGTATTTTACCCCCCCCGATTTTGTTGTGGAATTATTTGGATTTTAATCTTGTTTTTCATAACTTTGCAACCGAAAATAAACTAAAAAACGCATATTATGAGAAAGTATTTATCATTAATTATTGCTGCCATTGCTTGCTGCTGGCAGAGTGCCTCGCCCCATGACTTTATTGTTGATGGGATCGCTTACAACATTAATAGCGACAATGCCAGTGTAAGCGTTACCTACAAAGGTAATGCCTTCATCGAAGAGTATTACACTGGCGAAATTAAAGTACCTGCCACTGTTACCTACGATGGCAAGACTTATAACGTGACAGCAATAGGTGACAGAGCTTTTATGAATAGCCCTATTACCAGTATTGATTTTCCCCCTGCAGGCATTAAGAGCATCGGGCACATGGCTTTCAAGAACTGCAAGAACCTTGTGGACTTTGTCATCACCGATACTCCGGTAGAGACCATAGGTGACGAAGCCCTTTATGGTTGTGAAAGTTTATACTATGTTGACCTTCCTTACAAAACCCTTGTAAAGGTTGGTAACAGTGCATTCTCGTTGTGCACCTCTCTTGAAGGAATTGCAGTTTATGCCGAGACCATTGGCAATGGTGCGTTTTCGGGCTGTACAAGCCTTGTGATTATAGATTTTGGTAAAAAACTGTCATCGCTGGGTAGAAGCGTCTTCTATCACTGCCCCGCTCTCAAGATGATTGGTGTGGAAAGTGATGTTTACTCTAATTGCAACAGCAACTGTATCGTTGAAAAAGCAACAGGTAAACTTGTTGTCGGTACACAGAGCACGACCGTTGTTCCCGAAGGCGTTGTAGAAATTGGCGAGAGCGCATTTGCAAATTCTCAAATCACTAATGTCAAACTTCCTTCAAGCCTGACCACTATTGGTGCCAAGGCTTTTAATGAGTGCAAACAACTCACCGAGATATTCATTCCTGGTAAAGTGAGCATTATCGACGACCAGGCATTCTACGGATGTTCGTCTCTTGTAGCCGTTGATATTGCTTCGAGCGTAACGCGTATAGGCAGTTTAGCATTCGGCGAGTGCAGTGCAATCAAGAGCGTCGTGTCGCGTGCCGTGGTACCTGCCGAGCAAACCTGTGTTGCCTTTGAGCCGCTTCCCGCTGCCACCTTGCATGTGCCCATGGGATGCAAAGACAACTATGCAAGCCGTGAAGGATGGAACGGATTTGGCACTATTATCGACGATATTGCAGCTGGCGAGGTCAATGGCGACGGCAACATCGATATACAGGACGTGAATATGCTCATTAACGCCATGCTCGGCAAGGCTGATCAAGCCCAGCTAGCTTGTCCTGATGTAAATAACGATGGAGAGGTTGACATCATTGACTTGAATATTGTCATCAACTCGATCTTTGCTGGTGCAGGTCAGAAACACGCGCCCAAGAGCTTGTATGTCAAGTCTTGTAACGACGGCAATTATCATAGCATGATACCCGTGTTTGGCAACGAATGTCTGTTCTGGCGCATTGCCTATGTGGGTGCCGAGGGCGTAGACATCACTCCCCTTGATGGTTATGGAAAGATACCATTCAGTGCAATGACCATTGACGAAGGCAGCAACATTGGCTGTGCCGTCAAGGACAACGGTAACGACGGTGTAGCACTCGAGAATCCCGGATGGTGCCTGCTCATCATGAACTGTGTCGAGAAAAATGGTACTGTGCAATACTCTCTCACCGTAAACAAGCCCACCGTGCGCCTCATGGGAACCACTACCCCATTAGCAGGATGGGACGAAATGGAAGACGGTTGTGAATTCTGCGTGCCCACAACAGCCGATGGCGAGTTTGTGTCGCCCGTTCTCGCTCACGACGCTCTCCCCGACAGCGGAGTGCGCATGTTTGTCAAGATTCCCGGACACGACTGGTGGCACAGCGAGTTTGTAGTCCTGAACAACCGCATTGAGTATCGCGGCAATGGCTGGGACCAAGACCGAGTTGTCACAAAAGCAGGCCAAAAGGTCTACCTGAACTTCGCAACCGATACAGGCCGAATTGAATAACCAATAGGCGTTAGATAGTAGGCGTAATTTTGCGTTTTGTTGCTGCTGTGACTTCATTGGGGTGACAGGGATGATATGGTGGCTTGTTAAGCTGAAAAAACTGTATTTATAACTAGTTGTGAATCAGCAATTTGTTCCTTCTTGTTGTAGTGGCCTGTAATTTGTTTGGTTAGTATTGTAAAATTTTATAACTTTGCGACCGAAATAGTAACAATACAGCATCTGGACTATCTCGTGCTGAACTTGCAGAATAACTGACAGAAATTAAAAGAAGTGTGTTTGGATTTTGACTTTAAGAGCAAAAAACATATTGATTATGAAAAAGATATTATTTACACTGGTAGTTGTGTTTGTCACAATGGTGGCATTAAATTCTTGCGGTGGTGAAGATGAACCCGCAGCCAACTTCCATGTACCCGAGGTGTGCCACACCTGGGGCGCAGACCGAGTTCAGGCTCGCCAGCAAATGGAGAAATATGGCTGGACCTACATTGGTGATGAGGACGTATATGGCATGAACTTTGAAATCCCGAAAAAGAACATCGAGTGTACCGTTTGTTTCGGTGATGAAGGCACCCTTTCAAGTGTTACTGTCTTCTACATTGGCATGAACAGTTTCTTTGATGATTTACAGAACGAGCTCACAAAGCGCTTTAATATCATCAACTGGAAGTCGCAACCTCAATTTATCTTTGGTGAAACGGCCGATAAATCAGTCGTTGTGACAATGTACAAATACGTCAATAAGGATAAGGGTAATTGCATGGCTTACCAATTGATTAACCCTAAGTTTTTCTGAGTTCAACCCACTATATGGCAAAGGGATGCATACAGCAATGAGGATTATCTCGCGCAGAAATCTCGCAGAAATCACGCAGAAATTATTTAATCTGAAAAACAAATAATCCTCTGATTAATCCATGATTTCTGCGCGGGGATTATAAAAAAGAGTATTGCTGTATAGTTACTGCCCTCTAGGCTCACTAGGAGCTAGGGGGCTGCTCTGTTTTTAGGGGCGGGCGGCGCTAGGTTACTCTTCGTCGTCCTCGGGGAGGGCGTCGGTCACTTCTAGGAATTGCTTGCGGTAGATGGATGGGGTCATGCCTACCGTTTGCTGGAAGACCTTAAAGAAAGTGGACGATGAACTGAAACCCAGGTCGGCCCATATCTGCTTGAGCGGATAGTTCACCTTGTCGCGGTCGCTGAGTATCTTGAGCGCCTCGTTGATGCGATAGGAGTTGATATACTGCAGATAGCTCATGCCGGTCTTTTCCTTGATGACACGGGTGAGGTAGGTGCGGTTGGTGCCCAGTCGCTCGGCCGTTTTCTCGCGTGTGAGCTGTGGCTCGGTGTAGAGTCTCTCATTGTCCATGAGGTTACACAGTTTGTCATAGAGGCTGGCCATCTTGTCGTCGTCGCGGGACTGTGTTGCCGGTGCGGGCTGCTCCTTGTCGGGCACAGCGGGCTGAGGCAGTTGGGATGCCGACTTGATTGCCTGGTTTTCCTTGACGAGGGCGTCGATGTGCTCTTGCATGCGTTCCTGCTTGGCGATGGCCTTGGTGTTTTGCTTCACGATCTTCTTGTAGAGCGTCTGTCGGCGGCGGTAGGAAATGACGGTGACAACCAGCAGCGAGATGAGCACAGCCACCAGGATGCCCATCATGACGAGAAACATGTGCTGTGAAGCGATTTTCTCCTGTTTAATCTTGGCGTCCATCTCGGTCTGTTCCATGTTGTGCAGCACTTCTTGCTCGTAGGAGATGCGTTGCACGTTGAGCAATCCCTGCTCGTTGAGCAACTTGTTGGCCAGCTGCAGGTGCTCCAGTGCTTTGTCCTTGTTGCCCATGTTGAGATAGCAGCGTGCCATGAGTTCGTTGCAGGCGACGCCCTTGTTGGTCATCTCGATTTCTTGGGCACATTCCTTAGCCGCGTTGACCATGTCGATGGCTTTGTTGTAGTCGTGCTTGCGCTCGAGCAGCTCGGCGTAGGTGATGAGGGCATCCACCTCGAGCGACTGCTGCTTGTGCTGCTTGGCCAGGCTGATGGCCTGTTTCACCAGTTCCTCGGCCTTGTCAAGGTTGCCCTTTGTCATCTCGGTCTTGGCATACAGCGAGTAGACCGACGAGATGTCCTGGTAAGAATGTTTTTTATAGGTGTCGAGCGCGATGTTGAGGTATTTCTCGGCCATTGCGGCATCCTTCTGCTCATAGTAGTAGGTGGCGAGGTGGTACGATCCTAGCGAGATGAGTTCGTAGTTGTTGTTCTTCACGCCGTGGTTGTAGACCATATTGGCATTCTCGAGGGCAAAGTCGCCGCCGGTGGAGTGGGTGAGCGTGAGCAGGTTGCTGCGCACGCGGTACTGCAGGTCGTCATATCCTGCCTGCGTGGCAAGCTGCAGGCTCTTGAGGAAGAACTGCTGTGCAACGAAGCTGTTGTTCTTGGCCAGCGCGTGGTAGATGCCCTTGGTGTTGAGCACGAGTGCCTTGACCGAGTCGTTGCCTATCTCGGTGGCTATAGACTCGGCCTGGTCGAGCAGACGCTGTGACTCGTCGACGTCTCCCATGAACATCCTAGCCAGCCCGTTGTAGAAGTAGGCGTAGGTCTCGTTGCGCGTGTTGCCTTTTTTCCTGGCCAGCGTTATCAGTTGTCCGGAGTACTTCTTCAGGTCCTCATACTGTGACAGGCTGCGTGCCGTCTCGCATTTTTCCATCAGCCAGTCCTGGGACCCCTGCGCGGGTTCGGCTTGGGCACAGAAGGATATCGACGCTAGTAAAAATATATATAATGTAGCAAATAGTTTCATTAAGATTGTTATAATACCGGATTAAGAACGGAATGCAAATTTAGGAAAAAAAGTGCAAAACGGCAATAAACAGGGTGTAAATGTAACAATTATAATGCTAAAATAGCAATTTTGTCGTTTCCGCAGTGTTTTTGAAATGCCTTTGTTTGGTGTATAATTTCCATTGTGCTAATTTTGCAAGCAGGATTACTAAAAGACCGAAATTATAAATAATAAAATATGTTTAGAAAAATTACATTATCGGCTTGCGCGCTCCTGGCGCTTGCAGCAACAGCCCAGAACTTCATGGGCGTGAGAGAAAGAATGCGTTATGACGACGGCGAGGACGCTAAGTCTACCTATCTGGGATGGATTGACGGCAAGGCTCAGTTTAAGACCGACTACGGCATGTGGTCAATGGAAGTGAACGGAGAGACCATCACCACCAACCAGGAACTCGACAATAACCTGATGTATGGCAACTCGGGTTCGTTCCGCGTTAACAATATCCTGTACACCGTGTTCAGCCACGAGAAACCCGACGGCGATGCGGGCGAGATGGAGTTCGTGGTGCGCAAGTGGGACATCAGCGACGGTAAGCTGCTCGCCACTAACACTTATCCCAAGAGCGCCAACCTGGAGTCACGCGGCATGTGCTTCAACCCCGTTGACAAGAAGGTTTACGGTCTGTTCTACCTTACCGACGTTGCTCTCAACATCGACGAGCTCGACCCCGAGGACATTCAGGAAGGCTACACCACCGATGCCGGCTATGCACTGTGCACCATCGACCTCAACACCATGGAGATTTCCCAGATCACTCCGGGCATCTACTATGACAACTTCGTGACACTGGCTTGCTCACCCCAGGGCAAACTGTTCTCGATGACCGCTGGCGGCACCATGTGTGAGTTTGACGCCCAGACAGGTCTCATCCGCACCAAGACCGTTGTTATCGACGGCGAGGAGGAGAACGTGAACTACTACGAGACATCGGGCGTTAAGTCGCAGTTCAAGCGTCAGGCTGCTTGCTTCGACATGAAGACCGGCAAGATGTACTGGAACGGCTACGTAAACAACGGTATGGGTTACAACGACTGGGGTTCTTACGGTCCCCTGAGCGACAAGGAATGGCGCACCAACGGCAAGTATGACACTGCCCTCTACGAGGTTGACACCGAGACCGGCAAGGCAACCAAGATTGCCGACATCCCCAACCGCATGACCTTCTCGGCCCTGTGGATTCCCCAGGATGACGATATCGTTATTCCCACCGACACCAAGGTTACCCTCGACGTGACTGCGTTCAACATGAACCTCAACACCAAGATGCTCGTTCAGGCAAGCGTTGAGCCCCAGGAGGCTGCTAAGGCTGGCTACACATGGTCGTCGAGCGACGAGACTGTTGCCACTGTTGACGCTCTGGGCCGCATCACTGCTCTCAAGGCTGGCCAGGTAATTATCACTGCAACTGCCAACGATGGCAGCGGCGCAACCGGCAACTGCGAGATCAACGTGGTTGAACCCGGCGACACCAACAACGACGGTGCTGTTGATATCGACGATGCTAATAGCGTTGTAAATAAGATCTTAGGCAAATAATCATATTGATTAACAAATAAGTTGAAATGTCCCTGGCTGTAAGTTGGCCAGGGATATTTTTTGGGGTCTCGCAAGGGACTAACGGAAATTACAAGAAATTATTCTAATTATGTTGATTTCTGGAGAGTAGGGCATTTGGAAGAGCGGTTCTCGGTCGGCTTGGGCGTTGTGGCAATGGCTGGGTGGTTACTTGGGGAGGATGGAGAAGTAGCGGTTGCGGCGCAGGTAGATGTGGAGGATCCACAGGGCGAAGAAACCGTCGGAGACGATGTGGTAGACAAGGCTCCAAGGATGGGGCAGAGTGATGAAGAAACTCAGCAGCCACAGGACCATGTCGATGTCAAAGAGGATGTTCCACCATCGCTCGCGGTCGGTGATGCAGAGGTGCAGGTGGTCATCGCCGCGCATGGTCACTTTGCGCCGCCCCCCTATGCCGAACATCCACCTGAACACCTTGAACATGATCTTGACCTCAATGGTGTAGCCCCCATCGGGCACGGCGATGCTCACGCTGGGACTGCGCATGAGACCCACCAGATTGCCGTTGACATATATCCAGTAGGGGAGCGCCAGCTTGAAGCGCTGCTTGCGATGCAGGGTTATGGTTGCCATGGGAAATTCATTTCAGTTTGCCGTTGAGGATGCGTGTGCGCACGCTTTTTACGGCTGGTTTGTAGTGGCCGATGTCCATGTCGCGCACGATGCGCAGGAGTTCGTCCATGAGCTCGGGGTAGAACTTGCACATGCGGTGGGCCAGCTTCATGCACAGCGACTGAGTGCCGGGGAACTCCTCGAGGCTCACCATGCGGTCTAGGCACCAGTCAAGGAAGTCGCTGCGCAAGTCGTCCTCGCTCATGTGCAGACGCTCGATGACGTTGAGCGTGAGGCGTCTCACCGAGGGATTGCCGTGGCCCATGGCAAGGTCGATGAGCTCGTTGAGTAAGGGTTGCAGTTGCGAGAGTTCGTCGTCAGTGGCCTTGGTGAGACCCCACAAGGTGTTGCGCGCCACCTGGTAGTCATCGTGGTGCATATAGGTGCGGGCAAAGGCGGCAAAGTCCCCTCCCGTTGCCTTCACCTCGTTATATATCGCCAGGGCTTCGCCCTCGCTGTAAGCACCCTTGAGCCGTTTTGCTGTGATCATGTCAATTCCCGGGCAACAGTTGTTTAGTAATTGTTGCGCTTGAGGAAGTCAATGAGAATGCGCCCCATCATGGGGTTGTGCCAGATGTAGGAGCCGTGGTCCTCGCCGGGGATGAAGCGTGCCTCGCCGCGGGGCAGGTACTCAGCGATGAGACGAGTGTGCTCGGGCAGAATGAGGTCGTGCTCTCCGGCACACACCAGCACGGGCACCTTGATGCGCTGCATGTCGTCGCGTGTCATGTTGGGTTCCAGGTACATCATCTTCACCAGCGGCGGCAGACTGTCGACATTCTCCTTGGTGCCGAAGATTTCCTTAAACAGCCTCTCGTCGATGGAGTTGGTGGCGGTGATGTTGGCGCCGCTGGTCACGATGAGCGAGCAGGTGCCGGGATACATGCTCTCGAGCTCCAGGGCGATGTTGCCGCCGTCGCTCCAGCCATACACTGCGGGCTTGTTGAGCCCCTTGGCCTTGATGAACGCGAGCACGTCGCGCGCCATGTCCTTGTAGTGGTACTCGGGCAAGCGCTCGTTGGCACCCTGTCCTCGCGAGTCCATGGCATAGACGGTGTAGCCCGCCTGTGCCAGCTGTCGCTGCGCGGTCTCCAGGTCGATGGGGCTGCCGCCGTTGCCGTGGAGGAGGATTACGGGGTTGCCCTTGCCCTC
>JAZQPG010000226.1:0-2081 GCA_045628365.1 Sodaliphilus sp.
TCTTAAACTCTTAAACTCTTAAACTTTTAATCTCCTCAACAAGAATGATACTTAATCAGACCTTCCATGGGAGCCTGAATGATATTACCTATGGTAATGCCACGAGAGTCGGCAGCCTCCTTGAGCACAGCCCTGCCATGGTGAGCGATAGAACCCACAAAGTTGCAGGGAAGTTCCTTGTGTCCCTTGTAACTCTCAACATTGCGCACGAAGAACGCAGTAAATGCGCGCAGCATCAAGTCATGCACTGCGGGCTCATTGAGATTCTTGATGATGAAGGGAGCAAACTGGGCCAGGAAACGGTTAGCAGGGTGCTGGCGGTAAACAGCAGTGATAATCTTGGTGCGGTCCAGGTCATACTCCTTGAGGAATGCCTCGCAGATGTGTTCGGGGAGCTGCTTCTTGAGCACGTCGCCCACGAGGAGCTTGCCCAGAACGGCGCCGCTACCCTCGTCACCCAGGATATAACCCAGGGGCGACACGTTATCGACAACCTTCTCGCCGTCGTAGTAGCAAGAGTTAGAACCAGTGCCCATGATGCAAGCGATGCCAGGCTCGTGACCGCACAATGCACGTGCAGCTGCCGGCAGGTCGCTGTCAACCTCTATCTTGGTGGCAGTGGGAATGTTGGCTTTGAGGGCATTTATAACGTTGTTCTTGATCTCTTCACTGATGATTCCTGCACCGTAGTAGTAGATCTCATCCACCTTGTAGCTCACGATGTGAGGCATGAGTTCGGTCTTGATGCGCTCTGTCATCTCTTCTTGAGTGAGCATCAGTGCATTCATACCGACAGTAAAAATTTGAGCGACTTTCTCGCTACCGTTGAGCAGACACCAGTCTATCTTGGTTGATCCGCAGTCAGCAATTAAAATCATAATTGTTCAGTTAAGTAGGTTTATATTTTGATGTAAATTTTTTTCTTGTAAAGGATATAGCCAAAGCACCATGTGATGAGCACGAATGTGATGGCATAGAGGCAAGATGCTGCCTCGTCGGTGGTGGTCACTGCCTGCCACATGTGGTAGAGCATGCTCTTGATGGTGATGGGAGTGTCGCCGTCCATGCCCAGGCGTATTGTGCCGAATGCAATGGCAAAGATAGAACCCAGCAAGTAGCAGAACAAGGGGTTAACGCCAAACGACTGGAAGAATCGGCACCACTTGTTGTGTCCCTTGACGTCGATGGCATAGATGAGCATCGCTAGCACGCTAGATGCCATGCCGCAAGTGATGAGCACGTAGGACGATGTCCAAGCTTTCTTGGCACACGGAATGCCATACTGCAAGAGCCAGCCCACCAGCAGCATCACCCCGCCCCACACTGCTATCTGGACGATGCGGTCGCGGTTGTCGTGCACCTCGGTGAGGCACTTGCCCACCATCAGGCCTATGAGAACATGGGCAATGCAAGGCAATGTGCTCAGGATGCCCTCGGGGTCGAGAGCAAGCGTGATGCCACCAGCACTCTCATGATACATGTGGTCCTCGCCCAGAACCGCTGTGTCAAAGCGGCACAGGATGTTGTCGCTAGTGAAATCGTAGCCCTGGCCCATGCCCAGTATCACTGCATAGGCAACAAGGATGATGCCTATGATCCACGGAATGAAGCGTTGCTTGAACAGCACCGCTACCATGCTGCCAAAGAAATAAACCAATGCCAGGCGCTGGAACACTCCCAGGATGCGCAGCTTGGCAAACATCACATCAAAGAATGTGACATCGGGGTTATAGAGCGATCGCAGCCACATGCCGAACCACTGCACCATCCAGCCGATGAGGAGCAGCAGCACCGTGCGGCGGCATATCTTGAGCAACAGGCCACCGCTCAACTTGAAGTTGAACTTGCGCAGCGAGAAGAACATCGACACACCCATCACGAACATGAAGAACGGGAACACGAGGTCAGTGGGTGTGAGCCCAATCCACTCGGCATGCTCAAGCGGAGTGTAAAGATGTCCCCACGAGCCCGGGTTATTAACCAGCAACATACCTGCCACAGTAATCCCGCGCAAGATATCCACTGCCAGAAGTCGTTTATTTTCTTTAGTCATAGTTCAATTTATATTTTATATTATAGAC
>JAZQPG010000227.1:0-5587 GCA_045628365.1 Sodaliphilus sp.
GGAACTGGTTGTGGTTCTTGAACAGGCGGTAGCCCACGTTGACGGTGGTGTTGCCGCTAAGGTTCCAGCCCTTACGCTTCACGTAGGTGAGGTCAAACACCCAGCGTTTGTTGGTGCTGACGGCCTGGATACCGGTCTGGAAAATACCGCTGTACTTGAGGATGTCCTTGTTGTTCTCGCCGTCAACGATGGGAATCCACACCTTGCCGTGAACCATGAAGTGGGGGTCGAGGTACAAGGCGGCACTGAGCGACACCTTGTTCCAGCTGCGTGATGCCAGGCTGTCGCGTCCGTTGGACTCGTGCTCGACGAGCAGCGTTGCCTTGCCCACGACGCGGTTCTTGACGATGATGTGCTTTGAAAGACCTATACCGGGGTTGAAGTTAAGGTCGCGCATGGGCATCGAGTTCTCAAACACGTTCCACAGGGTCTTCTGTGAATAGAAGAGGAACAAGTAGGTCTTGAACGGCAGCGTACTCTTGGTGAGGCGCTGGGCGATAGACACCTGGAACTTCACGTCGCTGTTGGTCTTGGTGGGAGCGGGGCCCACCGAGGTACCGGCGGTGAAGTAGTTGTCCTTGTAGAGGCCGAAGTAGGGGCGGCTGTCGAGCTCATGCAGAACGCTGTCGGCATTCATGATTTCGTCCTGTTCGGTAATCACGATTTGTGCAGCAGCGGGCAATGATAAAATTATGGACGTAACTGCAAGTATTATCTTCTTGAAAGTATTCATAAGTACAAATAAATTTAAATTCTGTGCAAAATTACGTAAAAACATGCATATCAACCAAAAAAAAGCAAGTAAAAGTGCAAATTATCCACAATTCGCTATAACGACCCACCTCCCTGTCGAGGTGGCGGGATAAACCTGAAGGTGGTGAGTGCCGCTTTGGATTGTTCTTGTGTTATTTACAGTAAGTGCTTGTGGGCGTGTCAAGATGCGGTGAGATTTTATTTTGGAAAAATAAAAAATTGTAGTAAATTTGGTCTTTGGCAACTGTGGTGGCAGGCGTCGGTGATGCATGTTGCGAGAGTTGTTTTTAATAAGGAATAAATAAAAATTTGAATATGAGCAAGATAGTAACTCTGGGCGAAATTATGCTTCGCTTGTCTCCTCCGGGGCATCTGCGCTTTGTGCAGAGCAATTCGTTTGACGTGGTGTATGGTGGCGGCGAGGCCAACGTGGCTGTGAGTTGTGCCAACTATGGACACGAAGCCTACTTCGTGACGAAGCTTCCGGCACACGAAATAGGGCAGAGTGCCTTGAACGCGATGCGCCAGTTCGGCGTGAGGACCGACTACATCGCCCGCGGCGGTGACCGCCTGGGCATCTACTACCTGGAGAGCGGCAGTGCCGTGCGTCCCAGCAAGGTGATATATGACCGCGCCCACTCGGCAATCAGCGAGGCCGAGGTGAGCGACTTTGACCTTGATGCCATCATGGAGGGTGCGCAGTGGTTCCACTGGAGCGGTATCACACCGGCACTGAGCGACAAGGCTGCGGCCCTCACCCTCGAGGCATGCAAGGCGGCTAAGCGCCACGGCGTGACGGTGAGTGTAGACCTCAACTTCCGCAAGAAGCTGTGGACTCCCGAGAAGGCGCAGAGCGTGATGCGAGGGCTCATGGAGTATGTTGACGTGTGCATCGGCAACGAGGAAGATGCCGAGCTGTGCCTGGGCTTCAAGCCCGATGCCGACGTGGAGAACGGTTCGACCGATGCCGCCGGCTATGAGGGTATCTTCAAGGCCATGGCAGCGGAGTTTGGCTTCAAGTATGTCGTTTCAACGTTGCGCGAGTCGCTCTCGGCAAGCCACAACGGCTGGAAGGCGATGATATATGACGGCAAGGAGTTCTATGTGTCGCGCCGCTACGACCTGCTGCCCATTGTGGACCGCGTGGGCGGCGGTGACTCGTTCTCGGGCGGCATTATCCATGGGTTGCTCACCAAGGAGACACCCGGCGAGGCGCTGGAGTTTGCCGTGGCGGCATCGGCGCTCAAGCACACGGTGCACGGCGACTTCAACATGATGAGCGCCCAGGAGGTGGAGCAGCTGGCCCACGGCAGCGGCAATGGCCGCGTGCAGCGGTAGCCGCGCGCTACTGCCTATCACCTTGAGCTGTCGCTCAAGGCACAGGGGCTCCTAGTTTTCGTCTTTCGTTTTTCGTTTTTCGTTTTTCGTTTTTCGTCTTTCGTCTTTCGTCTTTCGTCTTTCGTTAAAATATACTATGGCTAGATATGATAAATTGCAGGTGCTCGGCATCATGGGCACCACCGGGATGGTTCCCGTGTTCTATAATAAAGATGCAACCGTGGCCCGGCAGGTGGTGAAAGCCTGCTACGAGGGCGGCGTGCGTGCATTTGAGTTCACTAACCGCGGCGACATGGCCCACGAGGTGTTTGCCCAGCTAATTCGCTTCGTTGCTGCCGAGTGTCCCGGCATGGCGCTGGGTGTGGGCTCGGTGGTCGATGCTCCCACGGCGGCGCTCTACATCCAGATGGGTGCCGACTTCGTGGTGGGTCCCATGTTCAACGCCGAGGTGGCACGCCTGTGTAACCGCCGTCAGGTGCCTTACATCCCCGGTTGCGGCACCGTGACCGAGGTGAGCAACGCCCAGGAGGCAGGCTGCGAGGTGTGCAAGATATTCCCCGGCGACGTTCTCGGGCCTAAGTTTGCCAAGGGCCTGCTGGCTCCCATGCCGTGGTCACGGCTGATGGTCACCGGCGGCGTGGAACCCACCGAGGAGAACCTCACCGCCTGGTTCAAGGCGGGTGTGTACTGCGTGGGCATGGGCTCCAAGCTCTTCCCCAAGGACAAGGTCGCTACCGGCGACTGGACCTACGTGACCGAGAAATGCCGCGATGCCCTTTCTATCATCGCCAATAACAAATAAGCATAAAAAAACAAACACCATGACTCAAACCAAGAAAATGACCAGTTTCCGCTGGACGATATGCGTGCTGCTCTTTGCCGCCACCACGGTCAACTACCTCGACCGCCAGGTGCTGTCGCTCACGTGGAAAGACTTTATCGCCCCTGAGTTCCACTGGACCAATGCCGACTATGGCAACATCGCGGCGGTGTTCTCAATCGTGTATGCCATCGCCAACCTGCTCTCGGGCCGCTTCATCGACTGGATGGGCACCCGCAAGGGCTACCTGTGGGCCATAGGCGTGTGGTCGGCCGGAGCGTGCGCCCATGCCCTGTGCGGCGTCGCCACGCAGTGGTCGCTCGACCTGCATGGCACCGAGGAGATGATCAAGGCCACAGGCACCGTCGCCACGATGGTAGCCACGGTGAGCACCTATTTCTTCATCGCCGCGCGTGTGATCCTGGGTGTGGGCGAGGCCGGTAACTTCCCCGCTGCCGTCAAGGTCACCGCCGAGTATTTCCCTATGAAGGACCGTGCCTACGCCACCTCGATCTTCAACGCCGGTGCAACGGTGGGTGCCCTCGTGGCTCCGCTGTGCATCCCCAGCATGGCGCATTATTTCAAGACCATAGGCTGGGGCAATGGCTGGGAGATGGCGTTTATCCTCGTGGGTGCGCTGGGCTTCGTGTGGATGGGCTTCTGGATGTTCGTCTACAAGAAACCCGAGGAGAGCAAGCACGTTAACGAGGCCGAGCTGGCCTATATCAACCAGGATGCCGCTGTGGCTAAAACGACCGAGGAGAACCCCAAAGCCAAAGTGCCGCTGAGCAAGATCTTCAGCTTCAGGCAAACGTGGGCCATCTTCCTTGCCAAGTTCATCACCGACGGCGTGTGGTGGTTCTTCCTGTTCTGGATCCCTGCCTATGTGAGCGACGTGCACAACCTGCCTAGCCATCACCCCATGGCTATGACGCTCATCTTTGTCATCTATGCCCTCACGCTGCTGTCGATACTAGGCGGCAAACTGCCCACCATCATCGTTAACCGCACCGGGCAGAACGCCTATGACGCGCGCCTCAAGGCGATGCTGGCGTTTGCCGTTGTTCCGCTGCTGGTGCTTGTGTCACATCCGCTGGGTACGATTTCCTATTGGTTCCCCATCGTCATCATAGGCCTTGCCGGAGCCGCCCACCAGTCGTGGTCGGCCAACCTGTTCTCGGTGTGCAGCGACCTGTTCCCCAAGCGCATGCTGGGCACCATCACCGGCATCAACGGCCTGGCGGGCGGCATCAGCTCGTTTGCCATCAACAAGTTCTCGGGCCACTTCCTCGACTATGCCGAAGCCAGCAACCTGGAGTTCATGGGCTTTGCGGGCAAGGACAGCGGCTACTTCATCATCATGTGCTACTGTGCCGTGGCCTACATCGTGGGCTGGGCAGTGCTCAAGGCTTTAGTTCCTAAGTATAACCCCATCGAAAATGAAACAGTTTAACGACGATAATTTCTTGTTGACTACTCCCACCGCCCGTGACCTCTACCATGAGGTTGCCGAGGGAATGCCCATTATCGACTACCACTGTCATCTCTGCCCGCGTGAGATTGCAGAGGACAAGCCATTTGCAAGCATTACCCAATTGTGGCTAGGTGGTGACCACTACAAGTGGCGTGCCATGCGTGCCAATGGTGTGGACGAGCGATACATTACTGGCGATGCTGGTGATTGGGAGAAATTTGAAAAGTGGGCTGCTACCGTGCCTTACACGTTGCGCAACCCATTATATCACTGGACCCACCTCGAACTCAAAACCGCCTTTGGCATTGACAAGGTGCTAAACCCTGACAGTGCCCGCGAGATATATGACACTTGCAACGACTTGCTGTCTCAACCGGGATATACCCCTCGCGCCCTGATGCAGCGTTATGGGGTTGAGGTTGTTTGTACCACTGACGATCCCGTCGATACACTTGAGTATCACAAGGCTATCGCACAGAGCGATTATGACGTGAAGGTGCTGCCGGCATGGCGTCCCGACAAGGCTATTGCTGTTGAGGCTCCCATGCAGTACCGTGAATATGTGGAGCGCCTGGGCGATGCGAGCGGCATAGCAGTGTGCAACTATATGCAACTGCTCGATGCCTTGCGCAAACGCCATGATTACTTTGCGTCATGCGGCTGTTCGGTCGCCGATCATGGTGTAACCTATTTCCCCTATGCTCCTTGCAGCGACAGCGAGGCAGCAGCAATATTCGACAAGGTGATGATGGGTCAGACGTTGGGTCACGACGATACCGTCAAGTTCAAGACTGCAACCATGCTCCACCTGGCACGCATGAATGCCGAGAAAGGGTGGGTGCAGCAAGTGCACTATGGCCCCATGCGCAACGTCAACAGCAAGATGATGCATCTGCTGGGTCCCGATACTGGTTTTGACAGCATAGGCGACTATCGTAGCATTGAACCGCTCGCACGTTTCCTCGACACGCTCAACAGCGAGGACCGTCTAGCCAAGACCATAGTATACAATCTCAATCCCAGCGACAACACTGCACTGGCTGCACTCATAGGCGACTTCCAGGACGGCAGCGTGCCGGGTAAGATGCAGATGGGATCGGGATGGTGGTTCAACGACCAGATTGACGGCATGCGCAAGCAGATAGAGGCGTTGAGCAACCAGGGACTGTTGAGCCGATTTGTGGGCATGCTCACCGATTCCC
>JAZQPG010000228.1:0-2582 GCA_045628365.1 Sodaliphilus sp.
CTCAATGTCGACACCCTGCTGGTGATGACCGAGGCGTTGCACAATTCGCCCACAGCCATTTCTGGCATCGCTCGTGTAAATGTGATGGCTAGAGTGCTCGAGGATATGAGCCGCCTCACCCCCAAGCAACGCGAACAGGCCCCTGTTGCCAAGTTTGGGATGGATGTACTCGACTTCGACCGCCTCACCCCCGGAGTTGTCAAGATAATGGTTGTAGGTAATGAGTTCCTTAAGAATACAGGCAAGAGCGACTTGCTGGTGCGTCGCGTGTGGTGCCCCGACAAGGCCGTGACCATATTGCATGCTCCAGCATCGTGCATCAAGAAAGGGAAATCATCGGGTATAGACCTGCAGGTCGACCCCGACAAACTAGAGAGCGGCTTGCTCAACACCACGCTCACCATAATCACAAACGACCCCGACAACCCCGAGCAACAAGTGCGACTCGTGGGCCTCGTGACAAAACCATAAGTCAATTTTAGACACGCCCTAGATAGGGGCAGAGAAATGAATATAAACAAATCTGTGTGATCAGTAAGATCAGCGAGAAAGATTAAACAAAGATATGAACGACAACGAATTGAACATTAACAAGCCTGAGGTTGCCAGCTGCGACCATGCTGAGTTTGCCAACTGCGACCACCATCCCGAAAACGACTACGCCGGGCTGCAGGTCAACGCGGGCATTGAGGTGCCTCCTATGGTAAATCCCTACCTCAAGAAGCGCAAGCGTCGCCCTCAGCTGTCGGTCAACGACTACGTCGAAGGCATTCGCAAGGGTAATCCCGCCGTGCTGGGACAGGCCGTGACACTAGTCGAGAGCCTCATGCCCGAGCACCAGATTATAGCGCAGGAAGTCATCACCAAGTGCCTCCCCTATACCGGCAACAGCCGTCGCATAGGCATCACCGGTGTCCCCGGTGCAGGCAAGAGCACGTCGATCGACGTCTTCGGCATGCATGTGCTGAACCGTGGCGGCAGGCTCGCGGTGCTGGCCATCGATCCCAGCAGCGAGCGCAGCAAGGGCTCAATCCTGGGCGACAAGACCCGCATGGAGAAACTGTCAATACAGCCCAATGTGTTCATTCGTCCCAGTCCCTCGGCAGGCAGCCTTGGCGGCGTGGCGCGCAAGACCCGCGAGACCATCGTGCTGTGTGAGGCGGCAGGCTACGACAATATCTTTGTAGAGACCGTGGGCGTGGGCCAGAGCGAGACTGCCGTTCACTCGATGGTCGACTACTTCCTGCTCATCCAGCTGGCCGGCACCGGCGACGAGCTGCAGGGCATCAAGCGCGGCATCATGGAGATGGCCGACGGCATCTGCATCAACAAGTGTGACGGCGACAACGTGGACCGTGCCAACCTGGCCGCGGCACAGTTCCGCAACGCGCTGTACTTGTTCCCCCTGCCCCCCAGCGGGTTCCTTCCCGAGGTGGTGACCTACTCGGGCTACTACGAGCTCAACATCGACAAGGTGTGGGACATGATTGACCGCTACTTTGACCACGTGCGCGCCAACGGATTCTTCGAGGAGAAGCGCCGCGAGCAGGAGAAGTACTGGATGATCGAGACCATCAACGAGCAGCTCAAGGCACGCTTCTACAGCGACCCCGAGGTGGAGCGCATGCTCGAGCTCAAGGAACAGATGGTGCTCGCCAGCCAGCAGTCATCGTTTGTCGCCGCAACCGACGTGCTCGACTTCTACTACAACAAAAACAAGATGGGGTGAGTCAGGGAAGGCTTGCCCCGCCATTATCCTCTAGATACTACTACGAATTAACATAACAACCTATGTCACAAGTATATCAATATACCCATCCTCACCCCGCGGTGACTACCGACTGCGTGGTGTTCGGCTTTGACGGAGTGAAGCTCAACGTGCTGCTGGTGGAACGCGGCGGCGAGCCTTATAAGGGCTGCTGGGCTTTCCCCGGAGGCTTCCTCAACATTGACGAGGACGGCCCCGACGGAGCACGCCGTGAACTCAAGGAGGAAACCGGCCTCGAGGTGGAACACCTGGAGCAACTGGGAGCCTTCACCACCCCCGACCGCGACCCGCGCGAGCGCGTGATCTCGATAGCCTACTTCACACTGGTGCGCACCAGCGATGTGCTGGCCGGTGACGATGCCGCCCGCGCACAGTGGTTCCCGCTCAAGAAACTGCCCGAGCTGGCATTTGACCACAAGCTCATCTTCGAGAAAGCCCTCGAGCGTCTGTCCCACTTCATCAAGTTGCGCGCAGGCGAGTTTGTAAGTGCCGACTTCTCCTACGAGGAGATGGACTCTATCTACTACGCCACGCTAACGCGCTGATGGACATTACCGTAGAGTATGTCAAGCGGCAGTTTGACCGGTTCAATGCCCTGTGCTTTGGCGGCAAGCTGCCCCCTGTGCCCGTCAGGCTCAGCAATGCCAAGTCGTTCCTGGGCATGTGCAGCTACAAGCGCCGCCCCGACGGACGAGGCGGCGAGGTGAAGTATGACTTCGTGCTGCGCATCAACACCCGCATCGACCAGCCCGAGGCCGAGGTCGAGCACACCATCCTCCACGAGATGATTCATTACTACATCGGGGTGAACCAG
>JAZQPG010000229.1:0-7324 GCA_045628365.1 Sodaliphilus sp.
GATTCCTCTATATTATATATATAATAAGGTATATAGGGCCGAGGCTCTACAATATGCTATTTTTTTCAAAGATTTTACGCCGTTTTTGCGATTTTTGGCACCAAAACTTGGAATATTGCGATTTGTTGCTTAATTTAGCCAAACAAATTTAAGGTTGCCTGCCCGCTGAGGCTCGCAATGCCACGGCGGCAACTGCAATCCTGAAAACTGAAAAACTATTATAACTTTATAATTTCATAACACTATGGCAGAAAAAATTCCTTACAAAATCTACCTTGGCGAGAACGAAATCCCTACCCAGTGGTACAATGTTCGCGCCGACATGAAGACAAAGCCTGCTCCGCTGATCAATCCGGGCACAGGCCAGCCTCTCGCACCCCAAGACCTCAACCCTATCTTCTGCGAGGAGCTAAACAAACAGGAGCTTGACAATGAGACTCCTTACTTCGCAATTCCTGAAGAGGTGCTCAACTTCTACAAGATGTACCGCCCTTCGCCTCTGGTGAGAGCTTACTTCCTTGAGAAGGCACTCGGCACTCCAGCCAAGATTTACTATAAGTTTGAAGGCAACAATACCTCTGGCAGCCACAAGCTCAACTCGGCCATCGCACAGGCTTACTATGCTAAGAAGGAAGGTCTCAAGGGCGTTACTACCGAGACCGGTGCTGGCCAGTGGGGTACTGCACTGAGCATGGCTTGTGCTTACTTTGACCTCGACTGCAAGGTCTACATGGTGAAGTGCTCTTACGAGCAGAAGCCCTTCCGCCGCGAGGTGATGCGCACTTATGGTGCCAACGTCACTCCCTCGCCCAGCCTCACTACCAACGTGGGCCGCAAGATCCTCTCAGAGCACCCCGACACTACTGGTTCGCTGGGTTGCGCCATCTCAGAGGCTGTTGAGGTTGCTGTTACTAACCCTGGCTACCGCTACGTGCTGGGCTCAGTGCTCAACCAGGTGCTCTTGCACCAGTCAATCATCGGTCTCGAGACCAAGGCTGCGCTCGACAAGTATGGCATCAAGGCCGACATGATCATCGGTTGCGCCGGTGGCGGTTCTAACCTGGGCGGTCTCATTGCTCCCTTCATGGGCGAGAAACTGCGTGGCGAGGCCGACTACCAGATCATCGCCGTTGAGCCCGCATCATGCCCCAGCTTCACTCGCGGTAAGTATGCCTATGACTTCGCCGATACCGGCATGATTTGCCCCCTTGCCAAGATGTACACCCTGGGCAGCCAGTTCATCCCCTCGGCTAACCACGCCGGCGGTCTGCGCTTCCACGGTATGAGCCCCGTGCTGTCACAGCTCTATGCCGACGGCATGTTCGAGGCACGCGCCGTAGAGCAGACAGCGGTATTTGAGGCAGCTACACAGTTTGCTCGCGTTGAGGGTATCCTTCCCGCTCCCGAGAGCAGCCACGCCATCCGCGTAGCCATCGACGAGGCCCTCAAGTGCAAGGAGACAGGCGAAGAGAAGACCATCGTCTTCGGCCTCACCGGCACCGGCTACTTCGACCTCTACGCTTACGAGCAGTTCAACTCGAAGACTATGACCGACGTGATCCCCAGCGACGAGCTCATCAAGGAATACCTCGACAAGCTCCCCAAGGTTCCCGGTCAGGAATAATAACACTCTATTCACTACGAATATTACCTAGCCGCCCAGCCGCTTCACAGCAAGCGCCGGGCGGCTTATTTGCACCCACAAAACCCCCACTTTGCCCCCCGAAATGCCATCAAGGGGACTGCCCCTCTGTGGGCTTTTCGGGAGGAATTGTGCGAGCGGGAGGGGACATTCTATCGCTGTGACAAAGGTGTGAATGTTTGCCATTTTTTTCTTTTTCGAATATTTTTCTTACTTTTGTGGCCAGATACAAATAATACTAACCATTAATGCAAAAAGATTATGATGAAGTTCAAACGTTTTTCTCTGTTATGCCTTATTGTTATTGCAGCATTTTCGTTCAACTCATGCTCTGATGACGAGCCTGCAGGCCCTCAGTATGTCGACTATGAGTACGGAATAGAAGTGCTTGAAGGATACAATCTTATCTATGACATCACTTGCACTTACACTAACGTTTTTACCAACGAGGTTGAGACAAAAACTGTAGGTAATCTGGGTGAGAGCTCGTTCGCCGGACGTGGTGAAGGCACGCCCAAGGCCAAGGAGGTCGTGCTCAAGGTCGAAGGTAAACTCAAACCTAACGCCAAGGAATATGTTGATGATGCCATCGCAAAGCATAAAACTTTTTCACTCGGCTACAAGGTGCGCGGTAAGGCATATGGTTACTCTGACCCTGAATGCACTAAGTTTGTCAAGGAGCTGTTCTCTTTTCATGAGAGCAGTGAGGTGTCAGAGGCTAGTGCTGAGAGTCTGAAGTACTACATAGACAATTATCCCACAATCGAGTTATGCGAGATTCGTAAGCCCGTGAAGTAAACGCCCCAAGAGGATAACGATACCAAACTGAGGGTCTGCGGCACATGCCGCAGACCCTCAGCCTTTTATTGGGGTGAACAGGGAGGGGGATTACTTCACCTCTACGCCCTGCATGTTGTACTTCTTGTCGCCAGCGATGATGTATACCTGGCCGTTCTCAACCACCTTGACGGTCTTGGTTGCCTTGGTGGTTGTTACGTCGTTGATTGCGGTGTAGCCCTTTACCTTAACAGGAACTACCTTCTTCTCGCCGGGGCACTTTGCCACTTGTCGGGATTGGATCTGCTGGCTAGTTACAGCAACCTGCTGTGTCGCCTGCATGCGTTCCACTTTCATGTCACCAGCCTGGGCGCTTGCACCCGCGGCAGTCATAGCCATAGCCAGGAGTAGAATTGAATTTTTTCATAAGCTTGATTTTATAAGTGATTTATACAATAATTATCCCTAAAAATTAAAATCATTTAGTGTCGTGTGTACAAAAGTAAGAAAAATAAAGCAAATACGCAGATTTTGTGGCGGTTTTTAAGTCTTGCAAAGTATGTAAGCCGCGGGCGTACCGGCAGGTAGTGCACCACGCGGCTAGGCGTCATGGGGGAGCGAGATGCAAGTTTTTAGCCATATTTGTTGAATGTGTGGGAGAAAATGTGTACTTTCGCACTAAAATTAAGAAACACCTTATATTATAGATTATGAAAAAGATTGAGATAAACATACCCTCTACCGAGGCGTTGCACGAGGCTGCACGCGAGTTCATGGCAGCAATGGGCGACTACACCGTGTTTGCTTTCTACGGACAGATGGGCGCCGGCAAGACAACATTCATCAACGCCCTGTGCCGCGAGCTGGGCGTGGAGGAAGACGTTACCAACTCACCGTCGTTTGCCATCATCAACGAGTATCGCAGCGACACCACGGCCGAACTCATCTACCACTTTGACTGCTACCGTCTCGAGAACGAGGCCGAGGCAATCGAGATTGGCACCGAGGACTATCTGGACTGCGGCGCCGTGTGCCTCATCGAGTGGCCCGAGCGCATCGAGGGACTGCTCCCCGACGACACCGTGGACGTGAACATCACCGTTAACGACGACGAGTCGCGCACCATGACCCTCACCCTGCCCGAATAAAAGGGTTAACAGGGTAAAGGGTTAACAGGTTAATGGGTTAATGGGTTAATGGGTTAATGGGTTAACGGGTTAATGGGTTAACGTTTCAAACACTTGTAAGTTAAACTCTTAAACCTGTAAACCCTTAAACTTTTAAACCCTTAAACTTTTAAACTTTTACAAAAAAGAACATGCCCCGATATATATTGCTGCACGACACTGCGTCGACCAACACCTACCTCAAGCGCATGGCATCCCTGCTGCCAGGCGGCACCGTCGTCTACACCCACAACCAGACCGCCGGACGCGGCCAGAAAGGCAACTCCTGGGAAGCCGAGCCGGGCAAGAACATCACCATGTCGATGCTCATCAAGCAACCCGCCGTCAAGGCTATGGAGCAGTTCTACATCAGCGAGGCTGTGGCTGTGGCAATCGCTACCGTGCTCAGCCGCTACACGCCCGGTTTCAAGGTGAAGTGGCCCAACGACATCTACCATGGCGACCGCAAGGCATGCGGCATCCTCATCGAGCACACCCTCGCCGGCGGAGGCATTGCCGACAGCGTGCTGGGAGCAGGCATCAACATCAACCAGACCGAGTTCCGCAGCGACGCCCCCAACCCCGTGTCGCTGGCCCAGCTCACTGGCAAGCAATATGACGTGGAACAGGTGATGCACGAGGTGTGTGACGAGATCGAGCACCTCACCCAGTTCACCCCCGAGTCGTGCCAGGCACTCCACCGGCAGTTCCTCGCGATGCTCTACCGCAACGACGGCCAGGAGCACACCTTCGAACTCCCCGACGGCACACAGTTCCAGGCCACCATCCACGACGTGCTCACCGATGGCACCCTGCAGCTGCGCACCCCCGACGGCACCATCACCGGCTACGCCTTCAAGGAAGTCAAGCACGTGATAGGCAATGTTACTCTTTAACTAAAAATGGCTGTGTGCTCGCCCTTTTTAGGGCGAGAAAAACACTTCCATGCCAATAAAAGAAAAATTATGAACATAGCAGTATATTGCAGTTCCCGAGATGGCCTCGGCAGCGACATCGAGGCCACAGCCCTCGCACTGGGCAAGTGGATAGGCATGAACGGCCACACCCTGGTGTATGGCGGAGTCAACGCCGGCCTGATGCACACCGTGGCACAGGCGGCACACGATGCCGGTGCACAAGTGGTGGGCGTAGTGCCCGAGTATTTCATGCACCGCCTCGACCAGGTCGTTGACGAGGTCATCGAGACACGCGACCTCAACGACCGCAAGGACGAGATGTACCGCCGCAGCGATGCCTTCGTGGTGCTGCCCGGCGGCATAGGCACCATCGACGAGTGGATAGCCACACTGTCCCAGATCACCGTCGACGGCAGCGCACGCCGCATCGTGGTGATGAACCTCGACGGCATGTATGACAACCAAGTGGAGCAACTGCGTGTCACCGAGGAGTCCCCCTATGCCCGCGTCAAGGGCATGACCGACATCTCGATCATTGCATCCACCATAGCCGAGATGATAGCATCGCTCGAAGCAATCGAGCAAATGTAGTTTTAGCTAAAAGGGACGGTTCTTTTTAGTTAAAAACAGGAAAATTAGCTAAAAAGAACCGTCCCTTTTAGCTAATTTTGCCATTTTCTTTCAATCAAACAACACGACAAATGATGAAAAGCAAAGTATATACCCTCACCGGCGACAAGGGAACCACGTCGCTCGTGGGCGGACAGCGCGTTGACAAGGACGACATGCGTGTCGAGGCCTACGGCACTGTCGACGAACTCAACTCACACATAGGTCTGCTGGCCAGCCTGCTGCGCGACAGCGATGACGAGAAAACCAAGCACCTGATCTTCGTGATACAAAACCGCCTGTTCAACCTGGGAGCCTATCTGGCAACCATGAATGAGAGTGCGGAGAGCCCCGTCTATGGCCTGAGCGACGATGATGTCAAGGCTATCGAGGCTCGCATCGACGAGATGGATGCCACACTGCCTGCGATGAAGAGTTTTATCCTGCCCGGCGGATGCCGCGAGGCAGCCCAGGCCGACGTGTGCCGCACCGTTGCCCGCCGTGCCGAGCGCCGTGCCATCACGCTGCAGCATGCCGCCCCCGTGAACCCGCTGGCACTGCGATACCTCAACCGCCTAAGCGACTTTTTCTTCATTTTATCACGATATCTTAACGTGAAACAACATTTTGACGAAATTTTTTGGGATAAGAATGCGTAAATTAAGAATATTATATTATCTTTGCGCTCAAAATAAAAAAAACCTACTATAAATTTAATAACAACAAGACTATGTATTGGACACTAGAACTCGCTACAAAGCTTGAAGATGCGCCATGGCCTGCAACCAAGGACGAGCTCATCGACTACGCAGTGCGCAGCGGAGCACCCCTCGAGGTAATCGAGAATTTGCACGAAATTGAGGACGAAGGCGAAACATACGAATCAATCGAGGACATTTGGCCCGACTACCCCAGCACCGACGAAGACTTCTTCTACGATGAAGAGGAGTATTAATAGACGATACTATGGTAGGTTATGTTAATCATGAAAATTAATAAACCAACCTCGAAGGCAAAAAAACGGAATGTGCCCTGAAAGGTTTTCTCATGACCTTTAGGGCGCATTCCGTTTATACTTCGCATCTACTGATGCAAAAACCGAATCAACTGAGCAATCTACAATAAACCAAAATGTTGTCCACCAGCACAACATCGGATCAACTTTAATCGGCTGAAAGTGAAGGCAAAACCCCTTTCTATAGATTTAAAAACTGTTTCTTAAACACGATATGAACGCTATCGAGTTTGACAACATATCCAAGCAATACCGCCTGGGCACAGTAGGGGCCGGTACCCTCTCGGCCGACCTGTCACGCTGGTGGGCAATGAACGTGCTCCACCAGGAGGACCCCCTGTTGAAAATAGGCGAGTTGAACGACCGCTCCACAAGGGGCGGCAGCGACTACGTGTGGGCATTGAAGGACATCTCCTTCAATGTGGCCCAAGGCGAGGTGGTGGGCATCATCGGGCGTAACGGCGCCGGCAAGAGCACGCTGCTCAAACTGCTGTCCAAGGTCACTGCACCCACTACGGGCGAGATACGCACCCGTGGCCGCATTGGCACGTTGCTCGAGGTGGGCACCGGCTTTCATCCCGAGATGACCGGCCGCGAGAATATCTACATGAACGGTGCCATCCTGGGCATGACCAAGCGCGAGATCTCGTCCAAGCTCGACGAGATCATCGACTTCTCAGGGTGCGAGCGCTATATCGACACCCCGGTGAAGCGCTACTCGAGCGGCATGACGGTGCGTCTGGGCTTTGCCGTGGCAGCTCACCTTGAGCCCGAGATACTCGTGGTTGACGAGGTTCTCGCCGTGGGCGACGCCGAGTTCCAGAAGAAAGCCATAGGCAAGATGAAGGACGTGTCACGCGGACAGGGCCGCACGGTGCTCTTCGTGAGCCACAACATGACGGCAGTGAGCCACCTGTGCACCCGCGGTATCGTGCTCAACCAGGGTTCGCTCACCTTTGCCGGAACAGCCCAAGAAGCCATACAGCATTACTCGATGCAGTACACGGCTCAGGCGACAGGCGGCAAAATAACTCACGATCCGCACAGCGCGGGGCATCTCGAGGGCCTGTCAATGCAGTTCCTCGACGATAACGGCAATGAGATCACGCCCCGTTGCGGCAGCCCGCTCACGGTGCGCATCTGCTGTAACGCCCTCAACGACTACCGCAGCGTGAAAGTCTCGTTTGTCATTCGCGAC
>JAZQPG010000230.1:0-7337 GCA_045628365.1 Sodaliphilus sp.
GACATGATGAGGGGGCTGGTGCGGGGCAGCAGCAGTGCCACGCGGTCGCCACGCTTGATGCCACGCTCGATGAGGGCGTGTGCCAGGCGGTTCATGTGGCGGTTGAGGGAGTCGTAGGTGAACTCGCCGTCAACGGCTGCAAGTGCCAGGTGGTCGCCGTGCTCGGCAACTGATTTCTCAAACAGCTTGTGGTAGAGCTTGATGGGTATCTCGTGACGCTCGGTCTCGTGGAAGGTGGCGATGAGTGCCGCCTGGGCGTCGCTCACCATCGAAACTTTCTTGACGGGAGCCGAAGTATCCTTCATGAAGCTAGCCAGCACGGTAGCCATCGACTCGGCCAGGCCCTGGGCCATGTCGTGAGAGTAGCACGAGTCGTCATACTGCATCTCGATGCGGGCATTGCCGGCCGCGTCTTCCTCGATGCTCACTACCATCTTGAACTTGGGCTGCGGATTGCCAAAGTGGGTTATCTCGACAGCATCGCCCTTGACCTTGAGGTCTCCGTGCATGCCCAGCTGGTACTGGTAGAACACGTCGGGGTGCAGGTCGTAGGCAGCCGAGAGCTCGGCAAACGGGTAGTTCTCGTGGGCGATGGCGCCTTCAAACTCTCCGGCAACAGCTTCGATGAACTGCTTTACCGTGCCGTCGGTGACATGTGCGGTGAGGGCAACGGTATTGACCATCATGCCCACGGTGTCGTTCACCTTGACGTTGCTGCGGCCGTTGGAGATGGTGGCGAGGCACACGTCAGGGGTGTTGCAGTAACGGCTCACGGTGTAGCTGGCGGCAGCCAGGAACAGCGCCGCGGGGGTGATGCCCTGCGAGCGTGCAAACTGTGACACAGCCTTGATGTCGACAGGTACCGACGCCATGGCCAGCATGCCCTGCACGCCGTCGCCGCTCTTCACATCCTCGGGGATGCTGCTGGCACCGTCGACGGTGGTCATGCGCTGTGCAAAGTATTCCTTAGACTGTGCAAAGGCCTCGCTACCGCGTGCCTGTTGCTCGTCGTGGACATACTGCAGGTAGTTGTATTGCTCGCCCTCGGGCTCGGTGCCGTTGAGGGCGGCTGTCAGCTGGTTGCTGAAGATGCCCAGGCTCGTTCCGTCCATCACGAGGTGGAGGAAGTCGGCGAGCAGCTTCACGCCGCTGGGGGTCTCCACAGCCACGAGGCGGTAGAGCGATCCGTTTTCTATGTCGAAAGGCTGCACGAAGCCTGCCTTCATCTGTTCGAACTCGTCGTCGCTGTCGACCTTGGCGGTTGTGACCACGGGGTTGATCTCCTCGGGGATTACCTGCACGGCCTCGCCATCGCGGGTCTCGAAGTGGGCGCTCATGATGGGGTGTGCCTTGACAGCGGCCTTGGCGGCATTGACCACCTCGTCGACGGTAACGCTGCTGCCCAGGTCATAGCAGGTGGGGATGTTATAGGCCACGCTGCCGGGGTTCTTCATGATGTCGAAGTAGACGCCCTGCTGCGGGAAGCTGAGGGGAGCGGTATTTCCCGCAGCTGTCGCTACGGGCACATTGCTGGCGGGCACATTGCCGTTCATGAGTTGCTCGACCACGGCGTTGGCGATAGAGCGGATGGAGCCGTCGCGGCCGAGGGTCTTGGAGTCGATCTCCACGCCATACCGCTTGTAGACCATCACCGATACCTTGATGGCGGTGAGCGAGGTGAGGCCTATGCGGCTGAGCGGAGTGGTGAGGCCAAAGGCATCAGTGCCAAGGGCCTGGGCGATGATATCCTTGATGTTCTGCTCCAGCGGGTTGAGCTCGATGCTGCTGTTGTCCTCGGCTGTCGCCTCGGCACTAGTCTCGGGGGTGGGGAGTGCTTTGCGGTTGATCTTGCCGTTGGGCAACGATGGCATCACGTCGAGAAGCATGTAGATCTCGGGATGCATGTACTCGGCCAGCGACGACTGCTCAATGTGGGCAGCCAGCGCAGCCTGGGATGTAGAGGCTCCCTGCTCGAGGGTGTAGTAGAGCACCAGGTGGCGTTGCCCGTTGACCTCGCGCACCTGTGAAGCAGCCTGGCGCACACCGTCGCAGCCCGATGCCACGGCGTCGATTTCGCCCAGCTCGATGCGATAGCCGCGCAGCTTCACCTGGCCGTCGATGCGGCCCATGTATTCAATCTGTCCGTCAAGGTTGTAGCGTGCCAGGTCGCCGGTGCGGTACATGGTCTCGCCGCTGCGGGTGACGAATACCTCGGCGGTCTTTTCGGGCAGCTGCCAGTAGCCGCGTCCCACCTGTCGGCCAGCCACTACGAGCTCGCCGGCAACGCCCTGCGGCAGCATCACGCCGTCGGGCGACATGATATAGCAGCGCATGTTGGGCATGGGGCGGCCGATGGGGATATTGTCATATACCTCACCGGGGTTGATGGTGAAGGTGGTGGAGTCGTTGGTACACTCTGTGGGACCATAGAGGTTGATGATGGTCATCGTGTCGCTGCTCACGCCGGCCAGTTTCTCGCCGCCGGCAGTGATGAAGCGCAGGGGCAGGTCGGGGAAGGTGTTGATGAGCAATGCCATGAGCGAGGTGGTGCCTCCGGTGCCCACGATGCCTCGCTCATGGATGAAGCGTGCCATGGCCTGCAGGTCCTTGCGTATCTCGCTGGGCATGATGTGGAGCTGGCCGCCGGCAGCCAGGATGGGGTAGATGTCGCCTATGTGGGCGTCAAACGAGAACGAGCGGTGGCTCGCGGTGCGGTCGGCAGCGGTGAGTTTCTCGATCTTGACCATGCTCCAGGTGAAGTTCATCAGTCCCGCCTGGTGCAGCATCACTCCCTTGGGCTTGCCTGTGGAGCCGCTGGTGTAGATCATGTAGGCCAGCGACTGCGGTGTGGCGAGCGGCTTGACGGGAGCAACAGCCGCGCTCCAGTCGAGGTCGTCAAGGTAGATGACTTTAACGCCATCGGTCGAGAGGCCGCCCTCGGCAAGTTTGGCCTCGAGCACGGCGTGCTTAGTGACGAGCACGCTGGCCTGAGAGTTCTCGAGCATATAGGCAAGGCGCTCGTTGGGATACTCCACGTCGAGCGGAGTGTAGGCGGCGCCGGCCTTGTGGATAGCGATGACGCTGAGGGGGAACTCCACCGAGCGGTCCATCATCAGGGCCACGAACAGGTCAGGCTCGACTCCGGCGTCGATGAGCGTGCGGGCGAGGATGTCACTGCGGCGGTCCAGCTCGCCATAGGTGACCGACGTGTCGCGGTCGCTCACGGCAACGGCGTCGGGCTGCTCGGCCACGCGCTGTGCCAGCACGTCGACAAACGTCTTGCTGGTGTCATAGTCCATGGGCTCGCCTGTAGAGAGCGCCTCGACGCGTGCCTTGTCGTCGGCATTGAGCATCTCTATCTCGCCCAGCGTGCCAGTGCAGGTTGCAAGTCCGCCGGCCACGGTCTCGTAGCAGCGCACCAGCTGCGCGATGAAGTCATGGGTATACTTGCCGGTGTTGTAAGACACCTCGAGGATGTAGTAGCCTTCGGGGGCCAGGCGCAGCTCAAAGTTGATGTTGAAGCCCGGCTCATGCTTGCGCATGTCCTTGAAATACATGTCCTCGCCTTCGATGTGGAGAGGCACGCTGTTTACAAATCCCTGGAACACGAAGTTGACCGACACGTCGAAGCTGGTGACATGGCAGAAGTCGCCAAACGAATAGGCGTCTGAGTAGTGGCGTGAATCGTTGATCTGGCGTTCAGAGTCGATGAGAAGCTCGTCGATGGTGCGCGCGGGTGAGCAGTCGAGGCTCACGGGCAAGGTGCGCACCAGCATGTCGATGGTGCGAGCCGTGCGCTTGTCATCGCGGCCGGCATACACGGTAGCATAAGAGGCGCGGGTCTCGCCGCTGAGGCGCGACAGCATCAAGGCAAACGCTGCGTTGAAGAAGGTCGACTTGGCTGTGCGGTTGCGGCGTGTGGCAGTGCGCAGTGCCTTTTGGTCGATATCAATGGGGAAATGCTCTTTGCAGAACCCGGTTGGGCCGCCGGTTACTGGTGCAATGGGCGATGGGCGCTCCACGCCGGCATATTCATTCTCATACCACTCGCGGGCCTCGCGCATGAAGTCACCGCTGCGCATCTCCTGCTCGAGCAGCGACATGTCGTGGCCGGTAAAGGCTTCGGGCTCAAGTGTCTCGCCGGCGTATGCTCTTGAAATCTCCTTGCACATGATGACCACGCCGGTGCCATCAAGCACAACGTGGTTTATATTGAAATAGAGATATGCGCCGCGAGAGTCACGGTAAATCGTAGCCTCTGTCAGGTCGGCGCCAAGCAGGGTGTATGAACCGCCTAATGTAAGCTTGAAGGTGTCGAAGTCATCGATGTCAATGATGGGACACTGGAACGGCTTGTCATTGTCCTCCATGCACAGGTCACCGTTCTCGTCGGTGACGATGTGTCCCTTGACATAGGGATGTGCCTCGACAAATGCCTCCACGGCGCGTGCCAGGCGATCTAGGTCGGTCGAAGCCGGAAGTTCATAATAAATGGAATTATTATAGTTCTCATCCTCGGTCTGGTTGAGCGATGCCAGGTAGATGCCGAGCTGAGATTGGGTTAACTTTGTTTTCATAAGCAAATGGTGGTTGTTATGCCATCACAAACATGTTGTCGAGATGGGTTACTTTGAGAATCTGCATAATCTCGGGGCGCACACCCTTGAGTGTGACTGAGTTGCCGGCAGTCTTGCGGATTAACAGCAGCAGGCGTATACCTGATGAACTGATATACTCCAGCTCGCTGCAGTCGATCTCGACATCCTTGCCGTTCAACTGGGCGATTTTCTCGCTTTTGTTGTTCATGAGATCTTGTGAAGTGGCTGTGTCGAGACGGCCCGACAAGCTGATAAATATTCTCTCGTCTTTTTCTTCGAAATTTACTACCATAATCTATATTTATTTATTATGGTGCAAAGATAAACCAATTATTGTAGATAGACAAATTTAAGAAGCGTTTGTTTTGTCCGGGGTTGCAGTTGACCCGGCGTGCCATCGGTGTCTGTGCGGCAATTTCTTGAATGATACACACCCCCGTTCGTGTACAAAAAGGCCGTTGCCGCACGGAGCTTTTAGCGGTCTTTGTGGCTCAAAAATGCACAAACATCATCATTTTCACCAGTTTTTAGATAGGAAACAGCTATATTTCAGCAAAAAAGTAGTATCTTTGCAAGTTGGAAGAAACATATAAAAACGATATATTATGAAGAAAATTTTCATGACCGTGCTCATCGCTGCCGCCCTCGTGGCATGCAACGACAAAGCAAAGAACGCTGAGCAAGCCGAGGAAACCGCAGTGAAGACCGAGAACACCGCCGGAACCGAGAAAGTTGGTGACGATGGTGCGGCCGCAGGAACCGTACAGGCTGGTGGTAACGCCGCCGCTGCTCCGCAGGCTGCTCCCAAAGCCCCCGTTAACGACCCGCAGGTGACTGCCAAGATGCACGAGGAGGCCAAGGCTAAGTGCAAGTATGTACCCACTGGAGACATCGAGAAGGATGCCCAGGCGATGGTTGACAAACAGCTAGACCTCGCCACCAAGAGTGCCGAAGGCAAGGACGTGAAGGAAGAGAACATGGAAGCTACAGGTATGCTGCTCAAGCTGGGCGAGTATTACAGCCAGAAGAACCAGCAGGACGAGTTCCAGAAGGTGCTGAGCCAGAAGCTTGCCGAGGGTATCAAGAAACTCAAAATGGAAAAGCTGGGATCATAAATCCAGATAGCGCCATTAAGTCATTTAAAAACTTTATATAATGAATATCTTAGAACTTAGCGAACAAGAAATAGTGAGACGCAATAGTCTCAACCAACTGCGTGAACTGGGTATCAACCCCTATCCCGCCGACGAGTATGTGGTGGACGCCTACAGCGACGACATCCGTGCACAATTCAGCGACGAGGCCGAGCCTCGTCCCGTGAGCATTGCCGGCCGCATCATGAGCCGCCGCATCATGGGTAAGGCGTCGTTCATCGAGCTGCAGGACTCACACGGCCGCATCCAGGTGTACATCAGCCGTGATGACCTGTGCCCCGGCGAGAACAAGGACCTCTACAACGTGGTGTTCAAGAAACTGCTCGACATGGGTGACTTCGTGGGCATCAAGGGTTTCGTGTTCCGTACCCAGACCGGCGAGATCAGTGTTCATGCACAGGAGCTCAAGCTGCTGAGCAAGTCGCTCAAGCCCCTTCCCGTGGTTAAGGTTAAGGACGGCGTCACATACGACGCGTTTGACGACCCCGAGCTGCGCTATCGCCAGCGCTACGTTGACCTCATCGTCACCGCAGGCGTGAAGGATACTTTCCTGAAGCGCGCCACCGTGCTGCGCACCCTGCGCAGTGAGCTTGACGCAGCCGGTTACACCGAGGTGGAGACTCCCACCCTGCAGGCTATCGCCGGCGGTGCCAGCGCTCGTCCCTTCATGACCCACTTCAACGCGCTCAACATAGGCATGTACATGCGTATCGCCACTGAGCTCTACCTCAAGCGCCTCATCGTGGGTGGTTTCGAAGGTGTTTACGAGATCGGTAAGAACTTCCGCAACGAGGGTATGGACCGCAACCACAACCCCGAGTTCACCTGCATGGAGCTCTATGTCCAGTACAAGGACTATAACTGGATGATGTCGTTCACCGAGCAGCTGCTCGAAAAAATCTGCGTGGCCGTTAACGGCTCAACCGAGACCGTAATCGACGGCAAGACCATCAGCTTCAAGGCTCCTTACCGCCGCCTCCCCATCCTTGACGCCATCAAGGAGAAGACAGGTTATGACCTCAACGGCATGACCGAGGAAGAGATGCGCGAGGTGTGCAAGAAACTGGGTATTGAGGTTGACGAGACCATGGGCAAGGGCAAGCTCATCGACGAAATCTTCGGCGAGACTTGCGAGGGCACTTTCATCCAGCCCACATTCATCATCGACTATCCCGTGGAAATGTCACCGCTCACCAAGATGCACCGCAGCAAGGCAGGCCTCACCGAGCGTTTCGAGCTCATGGTCAACGGCAAGGAACTTGCCAACGCCTATAGCGAGCACAATGACCCCATCGACCAGGAAGAGCGCTTCAAGGAGCAGATGCGACTGGCCGACAAGGGCGACGACGAGGCTATGATCATCGACCAGGACTTCTTGCGTGCACTGCAGTATGGTATGCCTCCCACAAGTGGTATCGGCATTGGCATCGACCGTCTGGTGATGCTCATGACCGGCAACAGCTACATCCAGGATGTGCTCCTGTTCCCGCAGATGCGTCCCGAGAAGGTTGCTAAGCGCGACAAGGAAGAGGCGTTCACCGCACTGGGCATTCCCGCCGAGTGGGTAGCTCCCATCCAGAAGGCA
>JAZQPG010000231.1:0-2165 GCA_045628365.1 Sodaliphilus sp.
ACGCTTCCGTTTGCGGCTTCATGATAAAGCCTCCCCAAAGTCCTACGATAGTAAGTCGTTGGCTTCCTTCGTGTTTGTTAAGATGAAGCGACAACTTAGGTTGCACGCCAGTCAGAGATGTTTGTTCTTCAATGACTTGTGATGCCAACGAGTCAATCTCCTTAAGTGTATAATCGAGCGAAGGAACTTCCTTGGTACCAAAGAATTTCTTGGCACATGCAGGATGGAAATCCACCTCTCCAATACTCAGAGGACGATAGCAATATAGACATTTACACATGACTCACCTCCTTCCTTTCTACCACACTAACTGTTCCGATACAATCCTTGCAACATAACAGGAGCAAGGACATGCGGTCGAGTATGCTTATGTCTGTATTGCGGATGGCGATGTCAAGCAGCCATCCTTCGGGAATCAATCCGTCAAAGAAGGGGAAAAGCACTGGACTTGAGTAAGCTTCATGTCGCAAGGGCAAGGTAAGGGAGATAGCTACAGGAGATGATGAGGCAAGATAAGTATCATCGTACTTGAATGTGTACTCGCCGCCATCTTCTGTCAATAATCCGGCCAACTGGTCCTTTCTGAATATTTGGGCTTGTCGCATGTTTGTTATTGCTCGTTAACCCTGGGCGTTGCCACAAGCGTGTAGTTAAACAGGTCGAGTAGTTGATTTACCTTGTCCATGCGCAAAGTTGGCTTACCTTGCTCAAGATTGCGTATGAAGTTAATGCCCACGCCTGATTTTATCGCGAGTTCTTCTTGCGTCAATCCGAACTCCTTGCGCAGATTCTTCACCGTTTGTGAAAGTGCTGTTCTTTCCATTGTACTCGTAAATTATATTCGTTCGAATGCAAAATTAATAAATAATTTCTAAATTACATCATATCGAATATAAAAAAACAACTAATCACCGAAATTATATCCTATCGGATGTAATTTTGGGTAAAACGGTGGTGTTTTGTATTATATCGGATATAATTTCAGTGAGTGTTTACTTTGTGCGGAAGGGGTGAGTGATGGCTTCAGCGATGCCGTCGATGCTGTCGTTGAAGCGGATGCCGTGCTGCTCGATGAGCGAGCAGTCCATGGTGAGGTTGCGCGGCTGGTCGCTGTAGCGCTCCTCATCGGGGAGAATCCAGGCCGAGGGTTCCTTGAGTCCCATCAGTTGGGCGGCTTTGAGGAAAAGTGAGTGGCTGTTCAGCGTATTGCCGGAGCCGAAGTTGTAGATGCCTCCGGGCAGGGAGATTGCTTTCTCGATATTCCTGACCACCTCCCACACGTTGGTCACGCCTCGGTACTCGTGGGTAGCGGCATTGATGACGTTGCCTTCGTCGTGGGCTTTTTTCAGATTGGCAAGGATGTTGGGGTTCAGCTTCATGTTGCTCTCGGGCAGATCGTACATCCAGGTGAGCCGCAGCCCTACGGAGTCGTGGTTGTTCCATTGCGCGCGCTGCTCGGCTTCCATCTTGTGGCAGCCGTAGATATTGACGGGTTGGAGCACCGCGTCCTCCTTGAGCGGCCCGAGCATGGGCGTGCCGTTATACACCTGGTCGCTCGACATGAACACGAGTTTAGCACCCGTGATTTTGCATGCCTTGGCAATGCGCACCGTGCCCTGCACGTTCACCCTGTGCGACTCGTCGTGGTGTTGCTCACAGTACCACGTGTTGCTGAGCGCGGCACAGTGAATCACAACCTCAGGCTGGTGCTCCTCGATGTATGCCCTTACAGCCTCTTCTCGGCTCACATTCAACTCGCCATGCGCGGGCAATAGCAGCTCATATCTGTCATTGAGGAAGTATGCCAAGCGGCTGCCTAAAAATCCGCTGCTGCCAGTAATCAGTATCTTTTGCATTGATAAGGGGTGTTGCTGTTTCACTAGTCGGTATAGGTGATTTTGCCCGACGGGTGGTGCTGGTTGGTCTTGAGCCAGCGACTCCAGCCTGACTGCTTGTCAAACTCCAGCAGGGGATATGTCTTCTCGTAGTTTAACTCGTTGTAAATCCATCATTGGTTTCTTCGGACATAACTTTAGCATGTAAAACCATTTGAGCCTCACCTATTTACTCCGATTAGCGTCCTGCTGGACGCGGTGCGTGTTGCATTTATTCCCCCACCGCCACTTCGAATGTTGGCAAAGGTTCGCTATCCGCGGCACCGGCTT
>JAZQPG010000232.1:0-32494 GCA_045628365.1 Sodaliphilus sp.
GTAATACTCGGCAAGAACAGCAGCATTAGTGTTAGAGTCGTCACCACCGATGATAACCAGAGCGCTGATGCCCAGTTCTGTGATAATTTCGAGACCCTTTTCAAACTGCTCTGGCTTCTCGAGTTTTGTACGGCCTGAACCGATGATGTCAAAACCGCCAGTGTTGCGATATTCGTCGATAATCTCGGCTGTGAGTTCTACGTAGTTGTGGTCAACGAGACCGCCAGGACCCATGAGGAAACCATATAGCTTGTTGTCCTTGTTAAGAGCCTTGAGGCCGTCGAAGAGACCGCTGATGACGTTGTGACCGCCAGGAGCCTGACCGCCTGAGAGGATTACGCCGGCGTTGAATGCCTTGCCCTGGGCAGCTGCCTCGGCAGCCTTCTCAAATGTGAGCTCGGGCAGACCGTAAGTGTTGGGGAACAGAGCCTTGATTTCTTCTTGATTGTCAACTGACTTAGTGGGGGCGCCTTGAACCGCCTTCATGCTGCCCTGCAGTGCTACGGGCAGTTTGGGCTGGTAAGCGGCACGTTGCTGTTGAAGTACGCTTTTCTTTACCATTTTAATTGTATATTAGTCTAATGAATTCTTTCAATATGCAAAGTTACAACTTTTTTTTGAACGGAACCTATGTTGAAAACCAAAACTTGACGCAAAGTGGGTCGAAATAGTAGGTTTTATTCTAAAATCACATGTGGTTCTCGGTAGAGTTGAGTGCCGAGCGGTCACCAGCGATAACGATGCGCAGCATGTCGTCCTGAAGATATTTCACCGCAAGGTCACGTAGGCGCTCGGCTGTGATGGTGTCGATGCATTCCAACTGCTCGTTGTGATACTCGGGATAGACACCGAACAACAGAGTGCTCGACACGTAGGTGGCGATGTTGTAAGGAGTGTCGTGAACCTTGGCCAGCGAGCTGAGCATGTGCTGCTTGACGGTTTCTAGTTCTTGGTCGGGAACCAGTTCCTCGCGCAGTCGTTTCATCTCGTGGCGCACTTCCTTGACAACATTCCAGGTGTGCTCGGTGGCACACTCACACTGGATGTCGATGGTGCCGTCGTGCTGAATGCCCATGAGGGCGGCGTGGATACCATAGGTGTAGCCTTTGTCTTCACGTATGTTCATCATCAGGCGGCTGCCAAAGTATCCGCCCAACAGTGTCACCAGCACTCTCAGCGGCAGGTAGTCGGGGTGGTCGCGCTTGATGGTGGCAATGCGCATGTGCACAGCGCTTTGCATTGCTCCGGGATGGTTTACTATAGTAAGCATCTGTTGGGAAGGTTCAGTGTGCCATGGACGCACATTTACATTGCTAAGCTTTACATCCCACTTGCCCAGGGTGTTGTTGAGCGTGGCAATCACTTCATCGGTAACTTTGCCTGCGATGATAACCTTGCAGCGGTCAGCGCTATAATAGTTGCGGTGGAACTCGATGAGGTCCTCTCGAGAAATCGCCATGATGTCCTCGGGGGTGATGGCTTGTCCCAACGGGTTGCACTTGCCATAGTAGAGTTGCTTCATGCACACGTTGGCCTTGTACTTTACCCGTTGCATGGCGATGCTCAGGTTACCGGCAATGCGTCGCTTGAACACGTCCAGTTCTTCCTGGGCAAACGAGGGGTTCATGATGCAGTCACACAAGGCGCACATCGTGTGGGAAAAGTTGTCGTTGAGCGAAGTGAGCGACACCTCTGACCAGTAGTCATAGCTGTCGCTTGACTTGCGTGCCCCGTAGTAGTCAAAGAGCTCGGCCACTTGCTGTGGAGTCATCGACTGTGACCCGGTGGTGAGTATCATGGCGGTGAGTATAGCCTGTGCCGGCTTGCTTTCCATCATGGTGCCGCCGTTGAGGTATATGGCCACGCGGTTCATCTCGTCGTCTCCGCCGTTGACAACGTAGCACTCGATGCCGTTATCAAGTGTTATGGTGCCAGGAAACTGCAGGCTGAGGTCCTGGAACGAGGACAGTGGCGGTGGGGTAGTGCGCCGTGTCATTTCAGTGCCTCCTTCAGTTTAGCCTCGGCCCGTTCCAAGTCCTCGGGAGTGTCGATACCTACGGTCTCGATGTCGCTCACACCCGTCTTGATGACATATCCGTTTTCGAGCCAGCGCAGTTGCTCGAGCGACTCGGCGAGTTCGAGCGGCGACTGGGGCAGACGGGTGATCTGGTCGAGCACTGCAGCCCTGCAGGCATACATGCCGATGTGGGTGTAGAACTGGTGTCTCGAAGGCCACTCGGTTTGTTCCACGCCGCGCAGGTAGGGGATAACCGAGCGCGAGAAGTGCATGGCGTTCATGTTCTTGTTCACCACGACCTTGGCTGAGTTGGGGTTGAAAAGTTCTTCGACCGGACGGGTGGGAGAGAACGGGCGTATGAGTGTTGCGATGTCGGTAGCAGCATCGTCAAAGCATGACATGATGGCTTCGAGCTGGCTAGGTTGGATGAATGGTTCATCGCCCTGGATGTTGATGATTACATCCTCGTTGCCGCCGTTGTTGATGTAGGCCTCGTAGCAACGGTCGGTGCCACTGCGGTGCTTGCTGCTTGTCATCACCGCTTTGCCTCCAAATGCCTCCACGGCTTTCATGATGCGGTCATCGTCGGTAGCCACGATGACGTTGTCAAGAGCTTTGCTTACTTGGCGATACACACGTTCAATAACAGTGATGCCACCCAGCTGTGCAAGCGGCTTGCCGGGAAAACGTGTTGAGGCATATCGTGCCGGAATTATTCCTATAAATTTCAAGTTGTTCATATGTTATAAGTTAAAGTGTTGCTATTAAGTATGATTAGTTTCTATCTATTAACGTGCCATCCTCAGTCGCCCGTCTATCTCCTCGATCAAGCCGTCCCGTTTGAGTTGGGATACGGCCTCGTTGAGAGCAGCGTCAACATTGACGCCCCTGCGCGTGAATCCAAGTTGCTTGGCAGCGCTTAGCATGAGGTTGTCGGCTACTATGGCCACCTGGTTCCTGATGGTTTCCAGGATCACGTTCTTGACCTCGGCAAGCGGGATGTCCTGTATGTTTCGCCCAGAGTTTGTGCGGAAGCTCGTATAGGTCATGCATGCAGTTTGATCGTTCCATAGCGCAACGTCTCCGTTAAGGTCGGGCTGCTGATAGAAGAGATGTAAGTGCTTCTTAAGGTCATTGTGCAGTTTAGAAGTGACTTTCGTGTTTCCGCGCAGTGTAGCCACACGCTTGCATAGTGTGGATAGCAGGATGGGTTGTTCTGCATCGACGATGCGTGACATTATTTCTCGGTCGCCAAGTGCGCATGCCTGTTGCGGTGAGATGCTGAAGGCCTCGTAGGGGATGCCACATGACTGTTCCTCTACAATCTTTTCCTCTTCAGGGACAAATGCCGGTTGGGTCTCTCGCTCGGCCTGTGGTGTTGCATCTTCCGAGTTATAGGCTTCGACAATGCGGTCGAGCGCACGCTGCGGATCTTTGTACCAGTCGACACTCCATAGTCTCATGACCTTCCAGTGGAGCGACTCGAGCACTGCGGGCTGCACGATCTCGCGGTCGCGTGTGGTTAGCGTGTCGCGATAGCCCACTCCATCGAGCAGAATACCCATCTTGTAGATGCCTGGAGTATTCTTGTCGCTCATGGCGATGTCTACCTTAAAATGTGACCGTCCCACTCCCGTGCTTGTAATGAATCCCTTTTCCCTGAGCCGTGCAGCGATAATGCTGGCTAGGTCGAGGTCGCAGTGTCGGCACGATGACGAAGCTACAGTGGGCAGCGACTGGGTCTCGGCATACTCCAGGAAGTGTTTTAGTCCTTCAACACCACGAGCCTTGGAGCGTCGCAGGTCGATGTGGCTGGCCTTGAGTGTAGAGAACACCATCATCTCGTGGCGTGCACGGCTCACGGCAACGTTGAGACGGCGCTCACCGCCTTGGTTGTTGAGTGGTCCGAAGTTCATGGAGACCTTGCCGTCCTTGTCAGGGCCATAGCCTACAGAGAACAAGATCACGTCGCGCTCGTCGCCCTGCACGTTCTCCAGGTTCTTGATGAAGATGGGCTCGTACATGGCATCGGCCGTCTCGCGCAGTTCCTTATTGTTGTCCAGCAGTTCCTGTAGCATGTCCTCGATGAGGGCCTGTTGCACTACGCTGAAGGATATCACGCCGATGCTGAGTTGCTGCTTGTCCTTGAGCCTACGTTCAATCTCGCTGACGATGGCTTGAGCTTCGGCCTTGTTGGTGCGCTTGCCTCCCTTGTCGTAGTAACCCGACACTGGTATATATTTCACCTTGGTCAGTTGGTCGTCGGTCGACGGGAAGGTAATAAGTTGACCGTCATAGTACTCGTTGTTGGAGAATGCTATGAGGCTCTCGTGGCGCGAGCGGTAGTGCCAGTTGAGCTGTAGCGATGGCATTTCCAGTGTGCGGCAGTCCTCGAGGATGCTCTCCATGTCATCGATAGAGGCCTCGTCCTCGTCGACGTTGGTCGACGTGAAGAAACTGGTGGGCGGCATCTGCTTGGGGTCGCCCACGACGATGAGCGACTTGCCTCGTGCTATTGCCCCCACGGCTTCGCTTGTTGGCATCTGAGACGCTTCGTCAAACACCACCAGGTCAAACTTGTCCCCATTGATGTCAAGATACTGTGCCACGCTCATGGGGCTCATGAGCATGCATGGGCACAGTCGTGGGAGCAGGGTAGGTATCTTGTCAAAGAGGTCTCTCATTGACATGCCACGTCCGCCATTGCTCACGTTGCGGTTGAGCACGCCTATCTCGCTGTTGTTGTCTGTGTTGTCGGTAACCCTGGGAACGTTGGCCGCCAGCCGTGCATAGAGTTCCTTCTGGGTGAGCAACTGGAATTCCTCGGTGAGTTTTTTGTAGGACTTCACGTGCTCGTCAAATATCATGCCGGCAAACGAGATGAGTACCGGTGACTTGCTTATCTTGTTGTCGGCCTTGTGCTTGAACAGAGCCTTAATCACGCCCGTGCGCAGCGCGGCGATGTCTTGGGGAGAAGTCTCTATAGCCTGTACCACACAGCCAAGTCCAGCAGCCCTCAACGTGTCGCTGTATTCACACCAGTGCACCCAGTCGGGCATGAGCGAGGTGTGCGTCGACCATGAGTTGAGCTTTGTCGCTGCATTGTCCACCGCTATGGAATCGGGCATCTGGTCCTGTTCAAACTTCATTCCCAAATACTTTTCAAGAATGCTGTGCAATTGGCTTAATTTCAGTTTCTTGGTATTGAATGCCATCAGCTCGTCGATGAGCGCATCCACCTCGTCGGCAATAATGAAACTGTTATAGGACCTCAGCCTCTGCACCATCTTGCGTTTAGCAAAGTAGCATGGAATGAACCACTTGGCCTTGGCGGCGCGCCATGAATTGTAGAGTTCGTCTGGGTCAAGGCCAAATATCTCGGGTCTGTTGTCCCGTAGCAGGCGCTGACGGTGAGATGCGATGTCGCTATAGGATGCGCTGTCATGCAGCAGTTGCGTCAGCAATGCCGCGTCTCGCTTGAGGTCTTGTTCCAGTGAGCCGCTGTTGAGTAGCATGTCGGTGCTGACATACATCCCGTTGAGACTGTGTTGTGACGGTTGTCCCACAAACTTGATGACGGTCTCCAGTTTGCTGCCCAGCAGTTCCTCGATAGCCTTGATTCCTCCCGTGGCTATGGTGTCGTCAAGGGTTTTGTTGTGAGTGAAGCCTTCGAATGGCTTGCCATCACACTTCTCGTATCCCACGATGCAGTCATAGAGCGACATGTTGTCGGCAGGGTCAACGTTGTGGAGGGCTTCCATGTATTCGATGAGGACCTTACGTTGCTCGTAAATCTTTTCCGCGGCGTCTTGGTATTGCTTGGGCGACATTATGTGTGCCACGTGAAGCGCTTTGTCGAGTTGTTCAAGTACGTGCCGCTTTGAAGCCTTGTTGGAGTGCAGCTCGAGGCAGAACGGGTCAAGGCCTATCTTGGCCAGACGGCTCTGGACCACGCTTAGCGCAGCCATCTTCTCGGCAACGAAAAGCACACGCTTGCCGTGGTAAAGTGCATTGGCAATGAGGTTGGTGATGGTCTGTGACTTGCCGGTACCCGGAGGGCCATATAGGATGAACGAGTTGCCTTTTCCTCCCTCAATGACTGCAGCCATCTGTGACGAGTCGACAGGCACAGGCAGTGCTATCTCGCTGGGTGTCACGGAACCGTCAATATTCTTAAGGTCGCCGGTTACCGGTGTGGGAGTCCATGCCAGTGCGTTGTTCACCAGACTCTGGACAATGATGTTTTGTCCCAGTTGCTGCTGGTTGTTGTGCACGTCGTTCCACATGAGGAACTTGCTGAAGGAGAACAGTCCCAGGAGGCATTCTTCCTCCACGTCCCATCGTTTTTGCTCTCGCAGGGCATCCCGCACGGCGGCAATGATAAGCTTGACGTCGACACCGCTGTTATCCTTGGGTAGCGGATTAAGGCTGTTGATGGTGATGTTGTGGTTTTGACGCAGGAACTCGATCAGCGTAATGTTGAGAGTGATTTCCTCGTCTCGTGAACGTATGTAATATTGTCCTTTCTTGTAAACCATCTCTACCGGCAGCAATAGCAACGGGGCGAAACGGGGAGTGTCGCTTTGTGGCGATTCATACCACCTCACGGTTCCAATTGACAGGAACAGCGAGTTGGCACCGGTTTCTTCGATAGCGTTGCGTGCACCGCGGTAGATGTTCTTGAGCACGTCCTGCGTGTCGGTCTCGCTCAGGTAGGTGTGCAGGCGGTGGTGCTCGATGTCGTCGCTGATGAGCGGCCTGAGGTCATCGGCAAGTTTGGAGCGGAAAAGACGCTCCGTTGTGTCTTGTTTAATATCGGCGGGGCGCGGATAGATGCAGTATTCCTCGCCGTCCTGCAAGTGGTCCTCGATGCGGTCAATGTCAAACGAGATGAACTGGACGGCACGCTTGCGCAGGTACAGATTCAAAAGCGTGTTGCGCAGTGAGAAGTCAAGCAGCTTGCGCTCCCATATGTCATATTTCGTGAGCTCGCGGGAGTTTGAACCCAGGTGTGACAGGTCATACCGGTCATGTTCCTCGACGTCAATGTTCTGGATATCGGTCTCGATTGACTTGATGTCAATTTTCCAGTTGCCGTTTTCCATGAATCGCTGTGGCAGCGGGTAAATCTTCTCGAGGCGGCATCGTTTAATGTCAACGAAACAATGAAAAACCTCATGGTTGGCCAGGTTTGCTTTTGCCTGTTTTATTGCATCGTCAAGGGTATAGTCCTGGCTTGACACCATGGTACATTCAATCACAGTCATCTCGTTGATGCCGTTGGCCGTGAGTTTCTCGATGAATGCAGGGTCGTCCACAAAGCTGTAGGGAGCAGAGTTGTCAATAAGCCACACGGCAAGATAGGCGTGTCCTTTGCTGAAGATGATGCCGCTGTTTATCTCAATGGCCTCGAGCAGTGATGCCATGAGCAATGTGATCTCAATGCAATTACCCAGTTTAGATGTGAGCACTTGGTCGGGCAAAGTTACTCTTTGTCCTTTGTCTTCATAGCTTGGAGGCATTCCGCGGTAAACTATTCCGCACTGTTGCAATGCTGCCCAGATTGCTGAAACCTGTAATAGTACATCATTAGGGTCGTTGGATTGGTATCCGCGGAACGACTTGGCACCTGAAGCGTGCTCGATTATTTCTCCGGCTTTTGTAATAACTTTGCTTATCTCCGGATTATTGGGGGTAACAAACGAAGCCACGAGCTGGGGTAGGGTGCTCAGCCCCATCCAGTGGTCATAGGGCATCATCTCGATATCAAATTCTTTTGTCTCGATGAGCTCGCCATCGCTTGAGATGTCTATCACGAAGCTTGTGGTCATGCGCTCGGTGAACTTGAGCATCGCCTCGGCATCGGGCGAGATGTTGAAGTCGGGAATACGTATTTCCTTACCGGGCTCCAGATGGGCTACCATCGAAGTCTGTGTCTTGATGAACTGTCCCGTACATCGGATTTCTACGTTGTCTATAGCGTCTTGTGTGTTGTTGACGATAACCATTGAGTTACACACCGGGACATGGTTGTGGTGCAACGCGTAGTTTACCGCTTTTAAGTAGTCGATTTTGATGGTTACTTTTTCCATAAGGATTTATATTATTTATGTGCAAATATACAAAAAATATTTTACTATCGCCTTAATTTTTTAGTTTTCTTGTCTTGTGTTTTGTTTTTGTCTTTAATGCGCAAGAAAAGTTGGCTGTGCTTTAAAAATGTTGGGGTTAAAATAGCCCTTGTTTGGTAAATTTTTGCTACTTTTGTCTCACGTTTATTACAAATCAGAAAATAGAAAACGAATTTGGATAGCATGAACTCGTGTATATGCCTGAGAAAATGATACTTAAAAGCAATATGTGTCAGGAAGTACATGGGTGACGAAAGTTTTTAACACCAGTAAAAAGCAGCAGCCGATATGTCAATGTTCATTTCGCAGTCTTCACCCGCCTTTATTGATGGCAAAGATGATAGTATGCCTTTGCGAGAGGGATACACGGCGTTTGTGTATTTGACTAAGGTTGACGGACGCCGTCAGTTGGTCAAGAAGCTCAAACCGGAGTTTGCAGCCGATTCCCGTTATGTGGATTTGTTCAGGAAAGAGTATGAACTTGGCAGTACATTACACCATCCCAACCTGGTGTCTTACAGACAATTCTCGGAAGATAATGGAGAGGTGACCCTGATGCTCGACTATATCGACGGTCTCACTTTACAGGAATGCTTTGAGTATAATCCTGAATATTTTTCTAAGAAGGATAACCTTCAAAAGTTTGTAAACCAGTTGTTAAGTTGCATTGCCTACTTGCATGAACACCAGGTGCTGCATCTCGACATTAAGCCGAGCAACATCATGATAACCCACCTCAACAACGATGTCAAGGTGATTGACCTGGGTTTTTGTTATAGCGACACCTACGCCGACACTCCGGGATTTACAGGCTCCTTTGCTGCTCCCGAACAGAAACTGCATGGCAAGATAGATGTGAGGACCGACCTGTATGCCGTTGGACGTGTGCTTGAGGAAATAGAGAAGGCAACAGGTAAGAAATTGCCTGGCGCTTACCATCGCTTGAAGGAACGATGCCTGGAGGTTGACAAAGATAAGCGCCCTGCTAGTGCCTTGGCGGCACTGAAGATGGTTAGCCCGGTGAAGATTGCTGCGAGAGTACTGTCATCTGTCCTGTTGATGATATTGTGTGTGGCTTTAGGTCTTGTTAGTTACACCCCAACGCGCAAGGCCATACAATATGCATTCTATAGCTTGTCCTATCATGACCAATATGGAGATAATGGTGTGCAATATAGGGTTTTGTCTAAGAAAAAAGGCACGTGTGAAGCCGTAAATTGGGTGCCAACCAAAAAGACTTTAGATGCCTATAACGTTATATTAGAATCAACAATCGAATTTGATGGACATGATTACCGTCTCGTGGCTGTAAGGAAAAATGCTTTTGTTAAGAATCCTTACCTCAGGTCTATATATATACCCGAGGGTGTTGAAGAGATTGGCGATCAAGCAATGTACCAATGTCCTGAATTATCATCAGTACATCTACCTAATAGTATTAAGAAGATTGGAAAAGCAGTATTTACTGATTGTATAAACCTCGAATCGGTGGTTCTGTCGCCGTCACTTAAGGAGGTTTCTGAAGGCGTTTTTGTGAATTGTGCAATAGAGCGTTTAGTGATACCTGAGGGGATTGAAATCCTGGGAAAGGACTGCTTTGCCAAGAACAAACAACTGGTTTCGGTAAAATTACCTAGCACATTGACGACAATAGACCGGGGTGTCTTCTATGAATGTTCATCGTTGAAAGAAATAATAATACCTGAGGGGGTGACCCAAATGGGTGATTTTGTTTTCTTGCGTGCTCCCAAGTTAACTGATGTTTATAACTATGCCCCTGTACCGCAAGACTGTAACGAGCTCTTTGATAGCCCTAAGGTGCGGGTGCACGTTCCTGCCAAGTCGCTTGATGCTTACAAGGAACATCCCATGTGGGGACAGCAAACCCTAATAGGTGATTTGTGATACTGTTTACTGCTAAAATAATTGATTTTATTAATTTACTCATGTGTAAACAACTTTTGCTCTTGCTTGTGGGCATGGTGGCTATAGCCGGATTGTCCCAAAACCGTATCGAATCCACGCCTCTCATCCCTGTGGACAAGAACTTGAGGACCGGGAGACTGCCTAATGGATTCACTTATTATCTGATGCACAACGAGTGGCCTGAGCAATCGGTAAGTTTCTACCTTGCCCAGCGAGTGGGAAGCATCCAGGAGGAACCGTCGCAGCGCGGACTTGCCCATTTCCTGGAGCACATGTGTTTCAACGGCAGCGAGCATTTTGAGCCAGGCGACATTGAGGCTTATATGTCTGATCTAGGCGTGTCGTCGGCCCACTATAATGCTGAAACCGGTGTGACTACTACGTTGTACTATTTTACCGACCTACCCGTCACCGTGGGCGAGGAACGCCTTGACAGTTGTCTGCTGGCAATGTACGACTGGTCATGTTCTCTCTCGCTTGATAGCGTGGAGATTGAAAAGGAACGCGGTGTTATTCACGAGGAATGGCGCATGGGTAGTGATGCATCGTCGCGCATCTACGAGCGCCAGCTCCCGGTGCTATATGGCGACAGCAAGTATGCCCATTGCCTACCCATCGGCGAGATGAAGGTGATAGATAATTTCGAACATCAGGAACTCATCGACTACTACGAGAAGTGGTATAATCCACAGAACCAGTGTGTGGTTATTGTTGGCGACATCGATGTGGACGCCTATGAAAAGAAAATCAAAACACTGTTTGGCTCTATCGTTGCGTCACCGGGCGCCGGTGTGGTCGAGAAGGTTCCGGTGGCCGACCACAAGGGTATCATCTACAGCCTCGACAAGGACAAGGAACTCAGCGGTGACTTGGTGTCAGTGATGTTTAAGCGCGATCCTTACACAACCGAGCAAAAGAAATATCAAGGATTTGTTGAAGACGTGTTGTTGTCGACTGCAGCTATGTCGATGTTAAATGATCGTTACTCTGATTTTGCACTGGAAGACGACTGCCCCTATAGCGCTGCTTCTGTCGATATTGATAGTTATTTCCTGTCACAGACTAAAGATGTTTTTGAAATATCGGCCGAGCCTCGCCCCGACAAGCAGTGCCAAGCTCTCACTGTTGCTGTGGCCCAATGCCGGCAAGCTGTGGAACATGGCTTTGCCGAGTCTGAGCTAGAGCGTTATAAAGCAGAATATATCAGCCAGATGGAACTGGCTAAGGAAAATGTGCACCACACTACCAATAACTCCCTTGCCGTGGATTGCTATAATCATTTTTACGGTAAAATGCCGGTTTGCTCTTACGAAGATTATTGCAGCATGGTGATAGACATTATAAAGGATTTGACACTGGAAAAGGTGAACCAACGAATGAAGGAACTGCTGCCAGTTGAGGACGATAACATGGTGTTGCTCAATTGGAACATTGAGAAACCGGGCAGGGTTTACCCTACACAGGAGCAGCTCTATGCGGCCTATAGGGCAGGACGTGAGGCAAGCGTTGAGGCTTTTGTTGACAATGTTGTTGAAGTTCCATTGCTGACTTATGACCCGACACCTGGTGAGATAGTGTCTGAAACCCATGTGGACGACCTTGACTACGATGTGCTGACACTTAGCAACGGCGCAAGGGTTGTCATCAAACATACTGGTATTGATAAAAACGTGATACAGTTTGAGGCCTGTGGCGATGGAGGCTGGATGCAGTATGGCATAGAAGATGATCCCAATATAACCATTTTGGGTAGCACGGATTTTGGTGTGAACGGCATGTCCAGTTCGCAACTGTCCAAAAAACTTGCTGGTATCAATATCTCCCTGGGACGTTCCCTGGATCCGACAAGAATGATTTTCTCGGGACATACCGCGTCAGCTAATGCTGAGGACTTCATGAAGGTGATTCATGCTTCGTTTGTCAACAGCTCGATCGACCCGGTGGACTTCAAGGCCAATATGGTCGACATGAGAGAGTATTTAGAAAACAATAAAGGTTTGCCCAACAGTGATTTTAACGACTCGATTTTTGCTGTGACTAACTTCCATCATCCCCGTTTCAAAACTATTGAGATAGAGGATCTGGAACATGTGGACATGCAGCGCATTCTGGAAATCTCGCAACAGCAGACTTCGTGTGCGCGCAACTATACGTTCTATTTTGTGGGCGACTGCAACAGTGTTGACCTCAAGGGACTTGTCAAGAAATATATCGCCTCATTGCCCAACAGTGGCACGTTAGAAAAAAGCCGGTATTTCACGGGCTGGCAACCGCGCGACGTCGAGTGCTCGTTTACCCATAAGATGGAGACACCCATGACATGGCTTTATATGAGTTGGAGTGTCGACTCGATTCCCATGACCTTGGAAAATGAAACAATGGCACACATTGCCAGCCGCATCCTGTGCACAAACCTCATGCAGGTGGTGCGTGAGGATAACAGTGCTGCCTATGACTGCGGAGCCGATTATAGTTTCTCAAATGTAGAAAGCCCGGCTTGTAGGCTCAACTTCACGGCAACGTGTACAATGGATCCTGCTAACAAGGATCTTGTCATTAAACTCATTAAGCAGGAAATTGAAAAACTGACCGAGGAAGTTGACGAAGTGATGTTCAAAAACGTTAAGGAAGGATTCGTCATATCCGAGAAAAAAAGCCAGCTGACCGACGACGAGTATTGGTTGACATCATTGTATAGAAAAGAAATCCTTGGCATGATGGGGCAGGAACGCTATGAGGAAGTGCTTGAGAAAATCACGATAGACGATTTCAAGCAGTTCATGGCCCGATATCTCCAGAGAACCCACCTGTGCACAGTTGTCATGTCACCCGAACCATAATGATTACCCCGGCAGGCCTCAGTGGTCTACCGGGGTGATTTCTATTACAGGTAGAGAGTTATCACTCGTTGGCTGTTTTAGGGGCTTTTACACGCTTGGCGAGCGGTGCTTTGCCTATCAGTGCCCTGATGACAGGCAAGTTGAGTATCCATGCTATCAGCAGGCACAGGATTGTTGTGGTCAGGCACAATGCTATCAGGCTGAATATAGAACTCCTCACGTAATTGAATTTGAGACTGAAAGTCACATACTGCAGCAGCTGGCCATGCACTAGGTAAAGGATCAGAGATTGGCGTCCCGCATATTCAAGGAAACCTGATTTTGGGATAAAGAGCTTACAAGCACCAATGACGCTGAGCGACCCCAAAGTTCCTAACAGGATGTGCCAGCCCACGGTGTAGAAGTTTATACACAAGTAATGAGTGACAATGGGGAGCGAATGTAGCCCGAAGTATACTATTGAAAAAGCACAACAATAGGTGAGCGTGATAGCGGCCCACTCCCTGAGCCGGATATCGTTTACTAATTCCTTACAATGGTAACCAGCGTAGATGAAAGGCAACATCAACATGCTGTGGCAGTAGTAAAACCAGTTGTTGACGTCATTGTGGACTATCTTTTCTTGAACAAGATAAGTGCCCGTAAGTAACAGGATTATGATAACGGGAATTTCAATCCATCTGCGGTTCACATAGCGGGTTGTAAACCACATCAACATGCGGCACGTGAACAGGCTTGCGATAAACCAGGCTTTGTTGCAGTAGAACAGCAGATTTGTGAGGTCAATCCCATAATTGGGCGGCACGTGGTCAAAGGGAAACCACAGCATCCCTATCGTGATAACATAAGTGGGGAGAATCATCCCCTTGATATTGCTCCATAGGAATCCCCAAAATGGTTTGTTGAAGTTGGAACATAACCCCGAGATGAAGAAGAACGCAACCATGAAATAGGGGACAAGACTTAACGAAACAATATCGTGAAATACCTTGGTTACATTGTTGTTGCTAATGACATTATTGGAACAGTGGTAGCATATCACACCGATAATCAGTAGCCCCTTTGCAACGTCATAGTAAGTTATTCTCTGTTTTGAACTATTTTCTTTTCCCATTATCTTGAGTTACTCATATTACTTATATAACGTAAATTCCGGTCCATTATTGTTAGAAGTCTTGCCGCTGGTACAACCTGCTGTTACAATCATCTGACGGCGAGGCGGAGTGTGTAGGGATGCCCACTGAATTTTCGGCTGAGCCGATGCTAAACAACCCTGATATAGCTTCAGGATTGCTTGACGACCTTATAGATTCAGGTGATTATGATATGGAATTTGAGTATAGGATAGAATATGACTCAAATTGGGAAAATTATTCATATTTTCTGGAACAGGATAATGTGTTGGACCTATAGTCTTATAAACAAAAAAGGAAGTCATTTTGACTTCCTTTTTGCGGAGAAAGAGGGATTCGAACCCCCGGAGGTGTTACCCTCAACGGTTTTCAAGACCGCCGCAATCGACCACTCTGCCATCTCTCCAATGTTAGGTCTATCGCCTTAACGGGTGCAAAATTACTACAAGTTTTTGAACTGTGCAAGTATTTTGCGATTTTTTTTAATCTAAATCTACAATTGTTATTCCAGCACCTCCTAACTGGACATGCTCGTCGCGGTAGCTTTTTACTCCGTTGACGGTGTTTAAGTACTGACGTATCACGGTTTTAAGGATGCCACTGCCGGTGCCGTGGAGGATGCGCACCCGTGCCTGCTGGAATTGTATCGCGTCGTCAATAAAATAGGTTACGGCCTGTATCGCCTCATCGGCTCGCATGCCTCGCACGTCGATGTCGGGTTTGAAATTGAGCTGGCGGGCACGTATCTCGTTGTTGCTTTCCTTGCTCATGGACAGGGTGGGGATCTTGTCGGCCTTCTTGAGTGTGCGTTCAAGGCGTGATGTCTCGACGCGTGTCTTGAGGTTGCCGAATGCCACAATAGCATATTTCTCGTCCAGGCTGATGATGGTTCCAACGGTGGTGGCGCCTTTCATGACGACGTTGTCGTTAGGAGCAAGCGGTCGGTCGCTCTTGGTTGTTGCGGCTGGCTTGTTTTCTTTGCGCTTTGGGGTGTGCTTGGGACGCAGTTTCTCGATCTGCTTATTGGGCTCGTTACCTTCGGTCTCGAGGCGTTGCTTGAATTCATCAAGGTGTCGACGCACTTCCTTGGTCTTCTCTTTTTCGGCCTGCATTTCGCGTATCTCTTTGATTGTACGCTCGATCTGTGCATTGCTCTTGGCAAGGATGTCGCGTGCCTCGTTCTTGGCTTGCTTGATGATTTGCCTTTGCTCGGAGGCGATGTTCTCAATGCGGGCGTTGTATTGCTCAAGGATGGCGTCGAGTTTCTTTTCTTTGACGTGGATTTCGTGTCTCTTATTTTCCCAGTACTTGCGGTCGCGCACGATGTCGAGCAGGTACTTGTCCATGTTGATGTAGTCGCTGCCTACGATCTCGCTGGCGTGCTCGATGACGTCCTGAGGAAGGCCTATCTTGCGGGCGATCTCTATTGCAAAAGAGCTGCCTGGGTATCCTACCGAGAGTTGGAAAAGCGGGCGCATGTGCTGGCGGTCGTAGAGCATGGCGCCATTGATGATGCCTGGGGTGTCATCGGCAAACTGTTTGAGGTTCTGGTAGTGGGTGGTGATTACCCCGTATATCTTTTTCTCGTTGAGACGTTTGAGTATTGCCTGGGCTATTGCTCCGCCAATCTGTGGCTCGGTGCCGCCTCCAAATTCGTCGATAAGCACTAGTGTCTCACCGGCTCCTCGGTTGAGGAACAGTTTCATGTTCTGGAGGTGCGAGCTGTAGGTGCTCAGGTCGTCTTCTATTGACTGCTGGTCGCCGATGTCGATAAAGATACTGCGGAATATGCCCATGTGTGAGTTGTTATAAAGCATGGGCAGCACACCGCACTGCATCATGTACTGGTTGATGCCCACTGTCTTGAGGCACACGCTCTTGCCGCCTGCGTTGGGTCCTGAAATGAGTAGAATGCGCTGTTTGTGGTCAAGCTGTAGGTTGAGTGGCACCACTTCCTTGCCTTGCTCCTTGAGCGAGAGGTAGAGGCCGGGGTGGGTTGCGTGATACCATTCGATGAGCGGTTTCTCCTGTACGTGTGGGAGCTGGGCTCCTATCTCTTGGGCAAAGAGGGCTTTGGCACGAATGAAGTCAATCATGCCGAGCACGTCGTAGGTTGCCAACAGATCATCGATGTGTGGGCGAATGTTGTCGGTGACAGTTGTGAGGATGCGTATGATTTCCCTCGCTATTTCGGCCTCGGTTTCGCGTATGCGGTTATTGGCTTCCACGATTTCCTCGGGCTCGATGAACACGGTCTTGCCGCTGGCGCTCTCGTCGTGGACGATGCCTTTGACTTTGCGTTTGTGGGCTGGTGCCACGGGGATGACGAGTCGTCCGTCTCGCACGCTGGGTTGCACGTCGTTGTCAAGAACGCCGCTTGATTTCCCCTGTGAGATGATGCGTCGCAGCATGCCGTTGATGCTTGATGTGACGCTCATGATGGTACGTCGCAGGTCGGCCAGCAGGGGCGATGCGTTGTCCTTGATGTTGCCGTTCTTGTCTAGAACGGCAGCGATGTCGTCGATGATACCGGCAAATGACTGCATGCTGCTCACCAGGTTGCGCAGGGTGGGGTAGGGTGTCGTACCTTCCTCTTCCTTGTCGAGTGCGAAAAACTTGATGATATCGGCTACGGTTGTGAGCGAACGCTGCAGGTTGAAAAGGTTTTCGGTCGAGAGGAATGTCCCCGGGGTTGTCACGGCCTTGAGCGGTCCTCGCAGGTCGAAGATGAAATTAATGGGGAACTCTCGGTTGGATTGTAAAATGGAGAGGAATTCGTTGGTTTGCTCCAGCCACAGGGTGATGCTAGGGTAGTGGGTAGAGAATGCCATCGCCTGGCATTGTGTTAATCCCAAGGGACTGATGCAACGTCGTTCAATCTCGTGGCGTATGGTGGTGAAACCTATTTTTTGCTCAAAGTTTGCCGGATAAATCATATATATATGTTTTCTTGTGAATGCAAAATTAGTGATAAAACGTGAAATAGGGAATAAAATGTCAAATTATTTGTTAGTGTGTGGTTTTCTCGCGTGCGCGCGCTGCGCGTGCGCTGTGCGCAAGAAATAATAACGAAAAGCATGAATCTGATAAAAAGATGCTTGTTTCGGGCTGAAGCGTGAAAATTGTTTGCATTAGTGCATGTAAAACGATTGCATAATAGTTTAAAACGCTGGTAGTCAATGGTTAATACGTGTATTAACGGTTAGTTGTTGATGAGGATAGCGTTTGATTATAAGTTATTGATACTCAGCTGTGTATTAAAAAGAGAGTGTTTTTGTTTTATTTTACACGGGTGTTGAATGTGCTAAAATGCTCTCTGTTACAGATTTTTTTTGTAACTTTGCAAAATAATTTTAGAGTTTATATGCTTGATTATTTGTTTGAAACGAGTTGGGAAGTCTGCAATAAGGTAGGAGGAATCTATGCCGTGTTGTCGACTAAAGCCAACACCCTTCAGCATTTGTATAAGGACAAAGTTGTGTTCATTGGCCCCGATTTGTGGGATGAGGACAACGAGTCCCCCTATTTTATTGAACGCAAAACCCTGTTGGCGGGATGGCGCCGCAAGTTGGATCTGCCCCACGGCATCAGCGTGAGGGTGGGACGATGGAATGTGCCAGGTTCGCCCATTGCAATTTTGGTCAATTACAAGGGATTGTACGAAGCTAAGGATGCGATATATACCCAGATGTGGGAAGAGTTTGGTGTGGATTCTCTCCATGCCTATGGTGACTATGACGAGTCCTGCATGTTTGGCGTTGCCTCGGCCATGGTTATAGAGAGTTTGGTAGAGTGGGCCCAGCCCATGGGCAATGTGATTGCTCACTTTGACGAGTGGACCACAGGCATGGGCTTGTTACATGTCAAGAGCCACATGCCCCAGGTGACCACGGTGTTCACAACTCATGCAACCAGCATAGGCCGCAGCATCAGCGGTAACGGAAAACCCCTCTATGACTACATGGCAGGGTATAACGGTGACCAGATGGCGGGTGAGTTGAACATGCAGTCAAAGCACTCGCTCGAGAAAGCCGCAGCCCATGCTGCCGACTCGTTCACGACCGTGAGCGAGGTCACCGCCCGCGAGTGTGAGCAACTGCTTGAACGTGTTCCTGAGGTTACTCCCAATGCCTTTGAGCAGGGTTTTGTCCCCGTAGGAAAGAAATATCTCCAGGCTCGTGCCGCAGCACGCCGCCGCTTGCTGGATGTTGCCCGTTCGTTGACCGGCATGACTTATGAAGACGACACGATGATTGTCGCAACGTCGGGACGTTGTGAATTCCGCAACAAGGGTATCGACATGTACTTGGATGCCACTAATGTTTTCCGTTCAATGATTGCTAGTGGTGAAGACCGCAAGGTGGTTGCATTCGTGCTTGTCCCCGCATGGGTTAAAGCTCCCCGCACTGACTTGCAGCAGGCGCTGGCAGCCAGCAAGGTCGTGGACGGCAACCGTGTCATTACTCACGAACTGCACAACCATGGATGCGACTGCATAGAGAACAAAATTAACGAACTGGGTTTCCAGCAAACTGGCAACGTGAGTGTTATTTACGTGCCTTCTTACCTCACTGGTGACGACGGCATCATCAATATCGCTTACTATGACCTGCTGGCAGGCCTTGACCTGACTGTGTTCCCGTCTTACTATGAACCTTGGGGTTACACTCCGCTCGAGAGCATGGCATTTGGGGTTCCCACAATCACTACCGACCTTGCCGGTTACGGTCAGTGGATCGTTGACACCCGCGGTAACGACATGGCCCGCAGCGGGGCTGTGGTGCTTCACCGTGGCGATTCAAACTATAGTGAGACTGTCCATGAATTGGCAGCTTGCATATACAATTATTATAAGAAAGACAGCAATGAAGTTGCCTCCATGCGCGAACAGGCACGCCAGACGGCCCTCATCGCATCATGGGAAAACTTCATCGAATATTATAACCAGGCCTATATCAAGGCTATTGAATTGAATAAAAGTAGAAACAACAAATAAAAAAGTTTTATGAAACTTCAAGTAAACAACACAAATGCTCCTGTGTGGAGAAATCTTACAGTTAAGACTCAGCTCCCAGGCAAACTCAAGAAACTTGAGGAACTCTCTAAGAACCTGTGGTGGGTGTGGAATAGCGATGCTAAGGCTATTTTCCATGACATTGACCGCGAGCTGTGGCGCTCGACAGGTGAGAACCCTGTGATGCTGCTTCAGAATCTTGATAGTGATCGTTTTGACGAGATTCTTAAGGATGATGCCATGATGGCACGCGTCGACAAGGTGTATGACGACTTTAAGGCTTACATGGCTCAGCCCATGCGTGATGACCTGCCTTCGGTTTCATATTTCAGCATGGAGTATGGTCTGTGCAATGCCCTCAAGATCTATTCAGGTGGTCTCGGCATCCTTGCCGGTGACTATATCAAGGAGGCAAGTGACCGCCGTGTCAACATGACCGCCGTTGGTTTCCTGTATCGCTATGGATACTTTACCCAGACCCTGTCGATGGATGGTCAGCAAATTGCAAATTACGAGCCTCAGAACTTCAACCAGCTGCCTCTTGAACCCGTTCTTGACGAGAACGGCCGTCAGATGGTGCTTGAGGTTCCCTATCCCGGCCGCGTTATCTATGTGAACGTGTGGCGCGTGAACGTGGGCCGCATGAACCTGTATCTGATGGATACCGATATGGACTTGAACAGTGAGTTTGACCGTCCCATCACCCACAAGCTCTACGGCGGTGACTGGGAGAACCGTATCAAGCAGGAGTACCTGCTGGGTATTGGCGGCGTGCTGCTGCTCAAGCGCCTTGGCATCAAGAACGATATCTACCACTGCAACGAAGGTCACGCCGCTCTGCTCAACCTGCAGCGCCTTGTTGACTACGTGCAGGAGGACGGCCTCAGCTTCAACGAAGCACTCGAGGTTGTACGCGCATCTTCTCTCTATACAGTGCACACTCCCGTGCCTGCCGGCCACGACTACTTTGACGAGGGCCTTTTCGGCAAGTACATGGGCGAGTTCCCCGCTAAACTTGGTATCTCGTGGAGTGACCTGATGAACATGGGCCGTGAGAACCCTGATTCAAACGAGCGTTTCTCAATGAGCGTGTTCGCACTCAACACTACTCAGGAGTCTAATGGCGTGAGCTGGCTCCATGGCGAGGTGTCAAAGAAGATGTTCCAGGGAGTGTGGAAAGGCTATGCTCCTGAGGAGAGCCACGTTGGCTACGTGACCAATGGTGTCCACATGCCCACATGGGCCGCATCTGAGTGGAAGAAATACTACGTTGAGACCCTTGGCAAGGACTTCATGGAACACCAGGGCGAGGAGAAGGCTTGGGCTCCCATTCTTGATGTACCCGACGAGGAGATTTGGAAACTGCGTTGTGAACTCAAGAACAAGTTCATTAACTTCGTTAAGCGTGACTTCACTGCCAACTGGCTGAAGAACCAGGGTGATCCCGCTCGTATCATTTCAATCGTTGACAAGATCAACCCCAACGCGCTTCTCATTGGTTTTGCACGTCGTTTTGCAACTTACAAGCGTGCTTACCTGCTGTTTAACGACCTTGACCGCCTGTCACGCATCGTTAACAACGAGAAGTTCCCCGTTCAGTTCATCTATGCTGGTAAGGCTCATCCCGCCGATGGCGCAGGTCAGGATCTTATCAAGCGCATCATTGAGATTTCCAAGATGCCCCAGTTCCTGGGTAAGATCATCTTCCTTGAGAACTATGATATGACAGTGTCTAAGCGTCTGCTCACTGGTGTTGACATCTGGCTGAATACTCCCACCCGTCCTCTTGAGGCATCGGGTACATCGGGCGAGAAGGCCGAGATGAACGGTCTGCTCAATTTCTCGGTACTCGACGGCTGGTGGTACGAAGGTTACCGCAAGGGTGCTGGTTGGGCTCTTACCGACAAACGCACCTACACTGACCAAGGTCAGCAAGATAAGCTCGACTCGGCAACTATTTACTCAATGCTCGAGAACGAGATTATTCCCCTGTACTTTGCAAAGAACAGCAAGGGCTACTCTCCTGAGTGGATCCAGTATATCAAGAATTCAATTGCCCACATCGCTCCCAACTACACAATGTCGCGCATGATGCACGACTACTTCGAGCGCTTCTACACTCCCGAAGCTAACCGTTCAAGCAAGCTTAAGGCCAATAACTATGCTATGGCCCGCGAAATCGTTGAGTGGAAGGAAAACGTAGCCGCACGCTGGAACGACGTTAACCTCGTTGGTGAGGTTGAGATGGATGAAAACCTGTTCAGCGGTGGTTCATCAGACATGCAGGAAAAACTCAGTGCATTGCTTCGTGTTAACACTGCAGGCCTGGGCCGTAGCATTGGTGTTGAGGTTGTTGTCTATAAGGACGAGGACGGCGAGAGCAAGTTCTACAAGGTGATTCCTGCTGAGGTTGTTGCTGAAGATGGCGACGTTCTCACCTATAAGGTTTCTTATCAGCTTCGCAACTCAGGCATGTTCCGCTTCTCATTCCGCATCTTCCCCTGGAACGACAAGCTGGCACATCGTCAGGACTTTGCTTACATGAAGTGGGTATAAATCCCATCGGGTAACAATATAACAATATTAATAAAGAACTGCGTCATGGAGTTGTCTATGGCGCAGTTCTTGTTCTGTTAGCTCGTTTGTAGAGTGTTTGTGTGATTTTGCCGGGGATGGTGCTGCTCATCAGCGGTAGTACTGGTGTGATGCCGTGATGACAGCGTTGAGGGGAATGTCGTGAGGCTCACATGGGACTTCGTCTACCAGTTGGCAATCCATAGCCACGCCTATGGTGTAGGCCCTGGCGACCGAGAGCAGTCTGTCGTAGAAGCCTTTGCCTCGTCCCAGCCTATGCCCACGGGAGTCAAGGGCCACGGCAGGTACAATCACGAGGTCAATGCAGCCAGGATTGACTGCTTCGCCTTGAGGCTCGGCAATGTGAAACCGGTTGTTGCTGTCCAGTGTACCGCAAGCGGGCACCACATCTAGCAGGTCCCCGTTAACGCGTGGCAGATAAATGTCCTTTGTCTCTATCCATCGTGACAGGACTTCTGTGGTTGGGAGCTCATCGGGCAGGGAGTGGTATAGCAGGACACGACGGGCTTCAACAAACTGCGGCATCGCCTCGATGTGGCTAAACACGACTTCGGCCTCGGCTTGCTTCATTGCAGCTGTGACAGCGGCCTTGCGTTGTTTGATGATGTGTCGCAACTGTGCTTTGTCCATCAGTTATCCCTGGCTATTTCCCTTCCTCAGCGGTGATGGGATAAGCGGCCTTGTGCTTGTTAAATGCCTTGATAGCCGCTTGCAGCGTGTTGTCGTTGCGGTTGAAGATGGGATAGAACGCCTCGCTGCCGTAGATGTCACGTGCGATTATCGCTTTGATTTGAGTGACGATGAGGTCTCGTGACAGGTTGATGTAGTACCAACGGGCTGCAACATCGTTCTGTGTGGCAAAGTCGACGAAGTCGTTGAGGATGGCATCGGTAGCGGGCTCGGTGCGCAGGAATTCCTTGTAGTCTTCCTTTTGCTCTAAGGTTTTACGCTCACGATTAGCATACTGGTAGGCAAACTGCTGGATGAGTCCCTGGCTGCTCACCTCGATGTAGTAGGGCGTGAAACCTGTTGTGTCACGTGCCACGAAGATATCGGGGGTAATGCCTCCGCCGCCATATACATTCCTGCCGTGGAGTGTGGTGAACACCTGTGACTTGTCAATCTTGATGCTATCTTGGTTAAAGATCTCGCCGCTGTTGTAGCGGTTGATGATGTCCTTGGAGTAGTCTGTGCCCTTGTAGTCCTTCTGGATGCATCGTCCTGAGGGGGTGTAATACCGTGCGATTGTGAGCCTGATGGCGCTACTGTCGGGTAAGTCAATCTGTTCCTGTACCAGTCCCTTGCCAAATGACCTGCATCCCATGATGAGCGCACGGTCATTGTCTTGCAGTGCCCCGGCAAAGATTTCGCTGGCGCTTGCCGAGAATTCGTCCATGAGCACGATCACTTCGTCCTCCTGGAACTGTCCGTTACCGTCGCTGTAATACTTGTTATCGTTGGCTTTAGAACGTCCGTGGGTGTAGACGATGAGTTGGTCCTTGGGCAGGAATTCGTTAGCCAGGTATATTGCCATCTCCATGTAACCGCCACCGTTACCTCTCAGGTCGATGATGTATCGCTTGGCACCTTCTTCCCTTAACGACCCCATTCCTGTGAGGAACTCGTTGTAGGTTTTTGCACCGAATGTATTGACCTTGATGTAACCGGTGGTCTTGTCAATCATGTAGGCTGCGTCGACCGACTTAGTGGGTATCTCGCCTCGGGTAACCGTGAAGTTGTTGATGTCGCGTGAAGTGCCGCGCATGATGCCGAGTTTCACCTTAGTGCCGTTGGCCCCCCTGAGTTGTTTCATGACTTCGGAGTTTGTTGCCTTCTTGCCCACGAGACTCGAGTCGTTGACGGTTACGATGCGGTCTCCGGCCTGTATACCCACTTTCTCAGACGGTCCTCCGGGAATCACCTCTATCACGTTGATGGTGTCGTGCATGATCATGAACGAAATGCCCACGCCGCCAAAGCTACCTTTCAGGTCGCTATTGGCTTGTTTGAGGTCTTCCTTCGTGAGGTAGATGGTGTGTGGGTCGAGATTGCTCAGTATCTCGGGGATCGACATCTCGATGAGGTCGTTGATGTTGACCGTGTCGACATATTTTGTCTCAATGAGATTAAGTATCAAATTGAGCTTGCGGTCGTTATCAACGGCATATTGCTTGCTGGAGAAGCGGTTGCCTATGAATATACCTATCACCGCTGCGACTGCTATTGCTAGTGGCAGCCACATCAATTGCGGGTGAGTAGATGGTTTTTTGTTCATTGCTGTAGGGTAGGGTGTTTAGATGTTCTTGCAGTTGATGATTGTGCCGTCAGGTTGACATTCGAGTTGCAGGCACTCGATGCCTGCGCGCTTGAGCAGTTCCACGCCGTCGGTAATGCGGTAATACTCTCCGAAAACCACGCGTTTAATGCCTGACTGAATGATTAGCTTAGAGCACTCGATGCATGGTGACGTGGTGACATAGAGCGTTGCGCCGTTGCTGCTGTTGTGGCTTTGTGCCACCTTGGTAATGGCATTGGCCTCGGCATGTAGCACATAGGGCTTGGTGGTGTCGTTGTCATCCTCGCAGACGTTCTCAAATCCCACGGGAGTACCGTTATACCCGTCGCTGATTATCATTTTGTCCTTGACGATGATGGCACCCACGCGTCGTCGCTGGCAATAAGAGTTCTCGGCCCATATGTGTGCCATGCGCAGGTAGCGTGAGTCGAGAATAGTTTGTTTGTTAGCCGGAACGTCCATTGGTCTTCGTTATAAGAACTGCTTTACTTATGTGTTTAATATTCAGTAGTTTGTAGTGTAGTCGCATGCGAGAAGTCTCTCGTGAGGCAAATTACAGTACAAATTTAGTGATTTTTTTTGGAATTAAAATCAAAGGACAACATAAAATGTTGCCCTTTTTATAAAAAATAATTTGATAAGATTTTTACTTGACCTGGATTCCGTCCCGCTCGAGCAGAGCGTCGATGCGGGGCTCTCGTCCGCGGAAGCGCTTATACAATTCCATGGGCAGCTCGGTCCCGCCTCGTGACAGGATGTTGTCCCTGAGCGAAGCCGCTGTCACGGGGTTGAAGATGCCGTCTTCCTTGAACTTGGCAAATGCGTCAGCATCAAGGACTTCGGCCCACTTGTAACCATAGTACCCCGCAGCATATCCTCCAGAGAAAATATGGCCGAACTGTGGCGAGATGCAGCAACCTTCAACCGGTGCGAACACTTCGACCGGCTTGATGGCCTGGTTTTCAAAGTCTAGTACCGACCCTTCATAGGGTGTCTCTATCATGTGCCATGCCATGTCGAGGAATCCGAATCCCAGTTGCCTCATGCAGGCATAGCCCGCATGGTACTGTGCTGAGGCTTTGATCTTGTCAATGAGTTCCTGTGGCAGTTTCTCACCGGTGACATAGTGCTGAGCAAAGCTGTCAAGAAATTCTCGCTCGGTAAGGAAGTTCTCGTTGAACTGTGACGGCATTTCCACGAAGTCTCGGTAAACGTTTGTTCCTGACAGGCATTCATACTTGCACTGCGATAGCAGACTGTGTAGCCCGTGGCCAAACTCGTGCATGAACGTCTGTACTTCGCCGTAGGTGAGCAGTGAAGGCTTGGTTGCGGTTGGACGGGTAAAGTTCATTGTAAGTGTCACTACCGGCAACACGTTGTTTCCCTGTGCATCGACCGATTGCTCTCGGAAGTTTGTCATCCAAGCTCCGCCACGCTTGGTGTCGCGGGGGAAAAAGTCGGTATACAGGAATCCTATCAGCGCTCCGTCACGGTCGCTTACATCATAAACCTTTACTTCATCGTTGAACACCTGGGCAGTCTTGTCCTCAGTGAATTGCAGTCCGTAGAGACGCGTGGCAAGTCCGAGCACACCGCCTATTACACGGTCTAGCTCAAAGTAGGGCCTCAGCTCCTCGTCGTTAAAGTCGTAGAGGGTTTCGCGCTGCTTGTTGGAATAGTAAGAGAAATCCCATGGCATGATTTCCACATCGTGTCCTTCAAGAGATGAAGCGAACTCGCGTAGACGCTTCATCTCGGCTTCCTCGGCTGGGCGGTAAGCGGCCTTGAGGTTGTTGAGCATTTCCATCACTTTGGCCGGAGTCTGGGCCATGGATTTCTCCAGCTTGTAGTGGGCAAAGGTCTTGCGTCCCATCAGTTGAGCTAACTCAAGGCGCAGGTTGGCCATCTCCTTGAGTATCTCCATGTTGCTGAGTTCGCCTCCGGTGCATCGGCTATTGTAGGCCATGTACAGTTTTTCCCTGAGGTCGCGTCGCGAAGAGTGCTTCATGAACGCCATGTAACTGGGGGCCTGCAGGGTGATAAGGTATTTTTTCTCGTTGCCGTGTTCGCTAGCCGCCATCATTGCTGCTTCCAGGGCGCTCTCGGGCAATCCGTCGGCCTCGTCCTCGTCGAGCCACATGGTGAAGGCGTTAGTTGCCTTTAGCACGTTTTGACTGAACCTGAGGGACAACTCTGTCATGCGCTTGGTGAGTTCACGCAGTTTGTCACGGTCTTTTCCCACGAGTGCCGCTCCGCTGCGCACGAACCCGTCGTAGTGTACTTCGACGAGGCGCGCGTCTTCCTTGTCGTGCTGTGACGGGTCGAAGTGGTCATGTACGTGTTTCACCCGTTGCCACAGTTTCTCGTTAAGTGTTACGTTGCTACTGTGTTCGGACAGAACGGGTGACATGCGGTTTGAGATGTCCATCATCTCCTCGGATAGACATGCCGAGAGCATGGGGTAGAACACGTTTAATACCCTAGACAGCATCTCGCCCGACCTCTCCAATGGCAGGATGGTATTCTCCATCGTGGGCTCGTCGGGGCAGTCGCATATGGCAGCGATTTCCTCGTCATGCCGTCTGATGCCTTCCATGATGGCAGGTTCGTACATGTCGCTGCTTATTTCGTTGAACGGTATGAGCTCGTGCTCGGTTTTATACTTGTGTGCAAAAATGTTGTCCATAATATGATTGAATGATTTATAAAGGTTCTTACTGTTGGTTGTCGCTGGAGGTGACGGCGTCGGCAAGCAGGGCTATGTCGGTAGCCGAGATGCCCTTGTCACAGAGTGCCGGCATGTCGTTGAACAAGGCGTCCCTGAAACTCTGTACGTTTTTCTCAAGCGATAACGACGTGGAGTAGCTCTTTACCGCCTCGGACATGTTGCCTGAGCACAGAAGCACGTGGCCGCGGTTCATGTGGTCCTGGGCTGTTGGCTTGTCCTCGGTCAGTATTTTGTCATAATAGCTAAGTGCGCGGTCGTTGTTGCCGGTGATGAACGAGCACCAGGCGATGGGACGCCATGCGCGGTGCTTGGCGCCGGGCAGGAAGTCTGCCTTGTAGTAATACTGCAGGGCATCGACCGCATTACCACTCTCCAGCAGACAGTTGGCTATGCTCAATGTTGTTGCCACTGAGTTTGGCTGCAACGCGTCGGCTTGCTTGTAGTAGTCCACGGCCTTGTCGGGTCGTTTCAGGGCCCTGTAGCATGCCGCCATGTGCTTGAGTGTCCACACGTCGTTGTCGTGGGCCAGTAGGAATTTCTTGTAGAACCGCATTGCCTCGCGGGTGTTACCCAGGTTCTGATGTGAGAATCCTATCTTTTGGAACACTATGGGGTCTACGGTGTCATTGCCTTTTAGCATCAGTGAGTAATACTTGATTGCATCTTCGTAGAACTCGTTCTTAAAGTAGAATTCGGCGATGATAGACACTGTGGTATGGTCACGGGTGTATTCGTTCAACATCTCCAGCGCTGTAAGGTCCATGTCGCGGTCCATGACAGCGGTGAACTCGCGTCGGCGCGAGAAGAGTTTAAAGAACCTGTAAAGGTCTTGCAGGTGCCTGTTGGCAATGGATTCACGCGATTTCTTGTCGTTGGGCAGTTCGGTGCTCTTGAGTTCCATCAACTGAGCCTGTTGCTCTTTCACTTGGTTGAACATCATCTGCCGTTGGCTCTCGGGGATTGATCCCATCGAGAGGCAGAAGGAATACTTGTCGCTGTTACACAACGGTGCGCTGGTAATTATTGTTCCCAGGGTGTCGGCGCCCTCGTTGAATGTTGATTGCAGTACCGAGTGGCCGGGGTGATAGGGAAGGAACCAGTTGGATAGAGTGTGGAAGAACGGGAACGACTTGAGATGTGAGAAGGTGGATATGAACACGTCGTTGCCTGCCATCTGCATCTCGTTGAACTCTTCCATCTTGCGTGCAATGCCGCTGTTTTCAAGCATGTCCTGCCACTCGGGGTTGGCCTCGAGGTCGCTGATGTCGAGAGGGGCGTTCTTGTCGCGTATCTTGCGCATCAGGTCGGGCGACATGTTCATGATGTCGGGCATGAGGTCCTCGCGCACACGCCGGGTGATGTTATCGGTGTTGCGCGAACGTGCGAGCAAGAACTGCAGGGTTGCCATGTCGTTGGCAAAGTGTGGGCAGGATGTCATTTCCTTGACGAGCTGTGCAACGGTAGTTGAGCGCGACAGCCGGCTATTGTACACGTACAGGGTGAGTACCGTGTAGATGATGGCTCTCACCTGTACCTCGGCGTTTGTGCTGGCAAGATAGGCGCGGGCAATGGTTACCAACTTGGCCTCGTCATACAGTGTCATGAGACCTACGAACAGTGCTGAGAGCATCAGGCATCGTGCATGGGCGGGAATGTTGTCGTCCTGGATGATTTTGCTGGCTAACGTGGCGTCGTCGGGTAGTGTGGGGTAAGATGACCACAGCTTGTTGAACGCGGTGGTCTCGTGTCGCTCACATTCCTGTATCGCTTGTGTGATGGCAGTTTTGTTCTGTTGCTCTTGGGGGACCGACGAGAGTAGGTCAACCTTGTGTAGTGCTGCCTGCCATTGCTCCACAATGTTGTTGAACTGTACGTTTTGGAGCTCTCGCCTGCGGGCGTAGAATACCTCGGGCGATATGCTTTCCTTGGCAGTGATGGTGAGGCGGTCGGTCACCGAGTACAATGATGCCACGATGCGCTGGAGCACCTGGTCACGTTGCGGGTCCAGGATGCCCCGCGACAGGTATTGGAGCATGAAACTGTAAGACATGCGTAGCTGGTCCAACTCGTCCTTAAGCTGGGCTGCTGATGTCTCGGTGGCAAACTGGGTTATATGGTCAAATGCCTCGTTGAGGCGTGATTGCTCGATGAGACGGTATATCTCCTTCTTTTGGTTGTCTATCGTTCTTGTGTTCATATATATTATTATATAATGTGAATCAGCAAAAACCATGCCAAAGCATGAAATGTTGTCACGTGCATGACATGCGGCATTAAACCCGGAAAGTGCATTAGGAGCAATTGCCAATATTTTGCTTCTCATAGGCATGATTTGCACTATCTTTCGCTCATATAGGAGCCCCTATGTTCGTTCAATATAGCTAAAATCCTGACACAATGATAATCTAAAATCTTATACATGCCCTAATGCGCTTTCTGGGTTAAAGAATGCACAGCGCTTTGTTCCCAACAAAGAGGCCGGGCCTAATTCATGGCCCGGCCTGGTTGTGGGTTGTATCTACAGGGAGAATGGATATTACATCTCCTTAGCTACTGCGTCGATGATGCCCAGGGTGAAGTCCCAAGACTTCTGTACTGCGGGGATGTGGCAGCACTCGCTGGGTGAATGCACGTTCTTCAGTGTGGGACCGTAAGAGATCATGTCGAGGTGGGGGAGAACCTTGAGGAACAGACCGCACTCGAGACCTGCGTGGATAGCCTCAACCTTGGGCTCTACACCGTAGAGACCCTTCCAAATGTTGATGGCAGTCTTGAGGATCTGGCTGTTCTTGTTGGGAGCCCATCCCTGGTAGCCGTCGCTGTGGCGAACCTTGCCGCCGCCCAGCTTGAAGACAGTCTCAACACGGTGGCAGGCGTCGAGCTTGCGGCTCTCAACGGCGCTGCGCTGTGATGTTACTACCTCTACTACGCCTTCTTCCTTCATCTTCACGCTTGACAGGTTGGTAGAAGTTTCAACCAGACCTTCGAGCTCGAGGCTGTTAGAGAGAACTCCGTGGGGAGCTGCATAGATGGTGTTGACAATGCGCTCAGCGTCCTCGCGTGCGATAACCTTGGCGGGAGTTTCAACGCTAGCGATTGAACCTGTCAGGTTGGGCTCGCTGTTCTTGAATTCTTCCTTAACGGTTGCCAGGAAGTTGTTGAATGCAACCGAGAGCTTCTCCTTCTCAAAGTCCTTAACACCGATAATGGTCTCGGCATCACGAGCGATAGCGTTGCGCAGGTTACCTGCGTCGAGCTTCACTACCTCGTAGTCAACTGCACTGCGCAGATCCCACAGCATGCGGGCAAGCAGGCGAGTTGCACATGCACGTTCGGTGTTGATATCTGTACCGCTGTGTCCACCGTTCATGCCAGTGAGCTTGATCTCGAAGTAAACGAGGTCCTTGGGAGCGTCAACGGGCTGGTAGTCAAATGTAGCGAGAGTGTCGATACCGCCGGCACAACTCATGGTGATGATGCCGTCGTCCTCGCTGTCGAGGTTGAGCAGGTAGTCGCCGCGCAACATGCCTTCGCCCACGTTGCTAGCGCCGGTGAGGCCTGTCTCCTCATCAACAGTGAAGAAACCCTCGATGGGACCAGCCACGATGTCCTTGTCGGTGAGCACTGCCAGTGCGATAGCCATGCCCATACCGTCGTCGGCACCCAGGGTAGTGCCGTTAGCACGTATCCACTCGCCCTCTACAATAGTCTCGATGGGGTCGTTGTCAAAGTCGTGGTTAGAGTCTTTGTTCTTTTCACACACCATGTCCATGTGTGCCTGCAGGATGATACCCTTAGCATTCTCCAGTCCGGGAGCAGCGGGACGGAACATGGCCACGTTACCAATTTCGTCAACCTTGTGCTCAATGTTATTTTCCTTTGCAAAGTTGATGAGCCACTCACGAATTTTACCTTCTTTCTTTGAAGGACGGGGTACCTTAGTGATCTGGTCAAAAATGTTCCAGACGCATGCCGGTTTAAGATCTTTGATTGTCATAATAGTTGTAATATTTAGCCGTTAAAAATGTTAGTTATCGTTTATGTCAATAAAATTTTGTTAAATACACTGCTTAACAAGTGTAAAGTTACAAAAAAAAATTGAATTAAGTGGTAAAAAGTCGCAAACAATATATATATTTGCATTAAATTTAACGCAACGATGGAAACTTTATTGTTTACAGTGGCATTATTAGCACTCGCTGTGGTGCTGTTGGGAGTGAAAATTTTCTTTGTTAAAGGAGGACGTTTCCCTAACACCCATATCCATGCCAACCCCGAGATGAAGAAGCGGGGCATCACCTGCGCTAGAGACAAAAACTTTAGTTGAATAATAACATAAAACTATATTAAACTGAAATGAACTTTTTAAAACTCTCTTACAATCTGGCAATCGCTGTTGCCCTTGTTTTTGGTGCAACTTCTTGCAACAACACTGCTAATGCTAACACTGATTCAAAAACTTCTAATGCCGGTAACGCGATGGAAAAGATGAACATCCGTTACATCGATGAGGATTCAGTAATGAAAAATTATAATCTGGCAAAGGATTTCAACGAGGCAATGCTTCGCCGCCAGAACCAGCTTGATGCTGCACAGAAGCAGCGTGAGAGCGAAATTAACAAGTTTGGTGCCTCAATGGAGCAGAAATACAAGAGCAACGGCTATTCTAACGAGGCTAGTTTCAACGCTGATCAGGCTAAGCTGCAGAAGATGCAGCAGGATGCTCAGACTTATCTCGCTGGTTTGCAGCAGAGCGCTATGACCGAGGCACAGCAGAGCCAGATGCAGCTCAATGACTCGGTTCAAAACTTCATGAAGGTTTATGCTAAGCAGAAAGGCTATGACATGATCCTGCTCAAGTCGGCAACTGTTTATATTGACTCAAAGTATGATGTTACCGGCGAGGTTATCGAAGGTCTGAACAAGCGTTACGTAAAGGTAGCTAAGAAATAATATTGTTAACGATAAACGACAGTCGCGTGCGGTAACTGATTCCCGGTGGGGGACAGCACTACACGCGATTGTTTTGTGATATTTTATAAGTTTTATATGGGATTTATTGACGATAGCAAGCGCATCAACGATCTCGTGGAGGAAACCGCGGTGCTCGTGGGACTCATCACTCCGCAGCAAAACGAAACCAAGGCCCGCGAGTATCTTGATGAGCTCGAGTTCCTGGCCACTACTGCCGGCGCAACCACGGTGAAAAAGTTTACACAGCGATGCGATTCGCCCAACAGCACTTCGTTTGTTGGCAAGGGCAAGCTGGAGGAGATTGCCGCCTATGTAGAGGAAAACGAGATTGACCTGGTGATATTTGACGACGACCTCACGCCCAAGCAGACCTATAATATAGAGAAGGTGGTGAAGTCCAAGGTGCTCGACCGAACCACTCTCATCCTTGACATCTTTGCTAAGCGTGCCCAGACTGCCAATGCCAAGATGCAGGTGGAGCTGGCACAGTACCAGTACCTGCTGCCTCGACTTGCGGGCATGTGGACTCACCTTGAGCGTCAGCGAGGCGGTATCGGTATGCGCGGTCCTGGTGAGGAACAGATCGAGACCGATCGCCGTACCATTAAGACCAAGATTGCATTGCTCAAGCAGAAACTAGTGGCATGGGACAAGCAGAAGTTTATCCAGCGTAAGAACCGCGGCAAGCTCACCCGTATTGCTCTCGTGGGCTATACCCACGTTGGTAAATCCACGCTGATGACCGTGTTGAGCAAGAGCGACGTGTTTGCTGAGAACAAACTCTTTGCAACCCTCGACACCTCCTGCCGCAAGGTGGTTATTGAGAACCTCCCGTTCCTG
>JAZQPG010000233.1:0-8053 GCA_045628365.1 Sodaliphilus sp.
AGGCGATTGCTGAAGACAAAATGCCTGATTTGAACTGTTTTACTGTAGCCTCGGCTATGCGCATGGTAGCTGGAACAGCAAGAAGTATGGGTATCACTGTAAAGGGTCAATTCCCTGAAAACGTTTAAAAACTTCAATTGAAATGAGTAAACTTACTAAAAATCAAAAGTTAGCTGCTGAGAAAATTGAAGCTGGGAAAAGTTACACTCTTGCGGAAGCTGCAGCTCTGTTGAAAGAAATCACTTTCACCAAGTTTGACGCCTCTGCTGATATCGATGTACGTCTTGGTGTAGATCCTCGTAAGGCTAACCAGATGGTTCGTGGCGTGGTTTCACTGCCCCACGGAACAGGCAAGGAAGTTCGCGTGCTGGTGCTTTGCACCCCCGACGCAGAAGCCGCTGCCAAAGAAGCCGGTGCTGACTATGTAGGTCTCGACGAATATATTGAGAAAATCAAAGGTGGTTGGACCGACATAGATGTAATTATCACACAACCGCAAGTCATGGGCAAGATTGGTCCCCTTGGTCGCGTGCTGGGTCCCCGTGGCCTCATGCCTAACCCCAAGAGTGGTACCGTGACTCCCGACGTTGCGAAGGCTGTGAAAGAAGTAAAACAAGGTAAGATCGACTTCAAGGTCGACAAGGGTGGTATCGTCCACACCTCTATCGGTAAGGTTTCATTCTCTCCCGAGAAGATCAAGGAAAACGCTGCTGCGTTCATCCAGACTCTCATCAAGCTGAAGCCTGCTGCCGCTAAGGGTACCTATATCAAGAGCATTTATCTTTCAAGCACAATGAGTAAGGGTATCAAGGTTGATACCAAGTCAATTGAAGCTTAACATTTAAAGACGAAGAAGAAAAATGAAAAAGGAAGATAAAGCTTTAATGATAGAGAAGATCAAGGATACAATTGCACAGTATAGCACTTTGTACCTTGCCGAGACTACCTCACTGAACGCTGAACGCACCACCGATTTGCGTCGTGCTGCCTTCAAGGCTGACGTCAAGCTGATGGTCGTTAAGAACACCTTGCTCAAGAAGGCCCTCGAGCAGTCAGACATTGACTACTCAGGTCTTTATGATGCTCTGGCAGGTTCAACAACACTGATGCTCAGCAACACTGTTAATGCTCCTGCAAAACTGATTAAGGAATTCCGCGGTAAGAAGGAAACTATCCCCGCTTTCAAGGCTGCTTATGCTGAGGAGACTATCTTCTTAGGTGAAGAGAACCTCAATGTACTGGCAGCGTTCAAGAGCAAGAACGAGCTCATCGCCGACGTTATCGCATTGCTGCAGGCTCCTGCACAGCGTGTCATCGGTGCTCTTGAGAACAAAGACAAGGGCGAGGGTGAAGAAGCCGCTCCCGAAGAGAATTCAGAAGCATAATAATAACAAAAATTACATTTTAAACATACGACAATGGCAGATTTGAAAGCTTTTGCAGAGCAATTAGTTAACCTTACAGTTAAGGAAGTTAACGAACTTGCAAATATTTTGAAAGAAGAATATGGTATCGAACCCGCTGCTGCAGCTGTAGTAGTTGCTGGTGGTGGAGAAGCAGCCGCTGAGGAAGAGAAGACTGAGTTCAACGTAGTACTCAAGGCAGCTGGTGGCCAGAAGCTCCAGGTGATCAAGAAAGTTAAGGAACTTTGCGGTCTTGGTCTGAAGGACGCTAAGGATCTCGTTGACAACGCTCCCAGCGTGATCAAGGAAGGTCTTGACAAGGCTGGTGCTGAGGGTCTGAAGGCTGAACTCGAAGGCCTCGGTGCTGAAGTAGAGCTTCAATAATAACGCCTGATTTTCAGGTGTATAGGTTAAGAATCTCATTAGAATGTTGATTCTTAACCTTTTTGCGTCAAAAATCGGAGCCTGTGGCAAGCAGGCATGAAGCAGGCATGTCCAGGCTCTGAATTTTATAAAGAAAACCGCGTTGTCACCGAGCTATAACCGTGACGCCGCCCCTGCCCGCTCCCGTGGCGAGCGCCCTGGTGCAAGCCTGGAGCAAAAAGGGGAGGAGGATCGATACAAGCTGGAGGACAACGGGGGATTCTTAACCAAGTATCACGCCATCACAAGCCCTGTCAAGGGGACCCGGATGATGCGCGACCGATGGTGATGGGAGGCTATGGCCTGATTGACCATCGGGATGGCGTCAAGACGGGGACAACTGACCGGGCGGGATGGACGAGATAACACTGAGAGACTTATACACAACATCTCTCGCAATTTTTGCACTATCACAAGGAAGAAGGCTGCGATGGCAGCAGGCCGGTCTACCGGTCTGAACCATATTAGCACTTCCTCTCCCAGACGGCATGACGGCCGGTCACTAATCAACCGTAGTCACGCTTGCTCAGGAGGAGGCATGTTAAGTAAGCGCCCGCTTCCTGCAAAGGAATGCTAGCCCGCAATGGTGCTCAACGCGCATCACGCCTCCCGGTGGCAATGGTTACCGTGAAACCACGGTACCGGTTACCCTGATGAAGGCGACATCATGGATGACGTTACAGCCGAGCACCCTCTGGCAAAGATGGTTCCGGTTTATACCGGATGCCCTTGGCGGTGACGAGTTCGTTGCCAAACGAAATGAGCCGGAGCGAAGTAAAAATAGCGGAAGCTGGTAGGCATTGTTGGCTATATATGGCCCCTACCCTGCCAAGGCAACCGCTTCTACCAGGCTCCCTGGTTACTGTACATAGTCTCGAGGCTCAAAAACCTCGAGCATCAGCAGTGGCCAAGGCAACAAGGCAACCAAGTACCCGTCCAGTGCCGCCTAGCATCTGATCTCTATAGTATATCTAGAGACACTAGAAAGACTAGAAATCTAGAAAAACTAGAAAGGCTAGAAAGCAAGACAGGCTATAAAAGACTATAGAGGCTAGAGAGACTAGAGGCTAGAGACTAGAGACTAGAGACTAGAGACTAGAGGCTAGAAAGCTAGAGGATCTAGAGGTCTGGAAGACTTTAGAGTCGAGTCTTGAGAGCAAAGCGTTCCACAGTGAGTACCTGCCGGGGCCAGTAAAATGGCAATTAACACGGCGGGCATGATTGTGCAATAACGGCTGGTGACGATGGTTGTGTGACCCCATGACGGGCCGATGCCGGTGCCGCAAGAGAGCGGTTAGTGTGGGTGTGGGCGCTGTCGTTTCTCGGTTACTTTTTTATACACTTGAGTTCACAATTGGTGTGTTGTGGAGTGCAATGCCACGCGCAGCGAGGGCCTGGGATGAGGTTAATGCCACTGGCATCATAGTCCCCATGAAGGCCATCCTGCCGGCACACGCTGTGGATGAACCCCGCCGGTGCAACCGCGTGCCCCATTTAATAGAGGTGACGCGTAGCTGGCGAGCGGAAACCGCGGCAACGTTGCCCGAGCGAGCGCAGTGCCTGTCAAAGCAGTCTGTAACCCGCCATAATACAATTTTCAATGTCAGTTTCTAAACAACCCCGCGTAAATTTTGCACGAGTCAAGAATCCTTATCCTTATCCCGATTTCCTTGACGTGCAGTTACAGTCATTCAGAGATTTTCTGCAGTTAGACACTCCTACTGAAAAGAGGAAAAACGAGGGACTGTACAAGGTGTTCAGCGAGAACTTCCCTATCCAGGACACCCGCAACAACTTTGTGCTTGAGTTCCTTGATTACTACATTGATCCGCCCCGTTACACGATCGAGGAGTGCCTTGACCGTGGCTTGACTTATTGTGTACCCCTGAAGGCTAAGATGAAATTGTTCTGTACCGACCCCGACCACGAGGACTTTGCCACCGAGGTTGAGGACGTGTACCTGGGCAACATCCCTTACATGACCGACAAGGGCACCTTCGTGATCAACGGCGCTGAGCGTGTAGTGGTATCGCAGCTGCATCGTTCACCCGGTGTATTCTTCGGACAGAGCGTTCACCCCAACGGCACGAAGCTCTACTCGGCCCGCATCATCCCGTTCCGTGGCTCATGGATTGAGTTTGCCACCGACATTAACAACGTGATGTATGCTTACATCGACCGTAAGAAGAAATTGCCGGTAACCACCCTGCTGCGTGCCATCGGCATGGAGACTGACAACGACATCATCAAGATCTTTGGTCTGGCCGAGGAACTCAAGGTCAACAAGACCAACTTGAAGAAGGCTGTGGGCCGCAAGCTTGCTGCCCGCATCATCAAGTCGTGGAACGAGGAGTTTGTTGACACCGATACCGGCGAGACTTACTCTATCGAGCGCAATGAGGTTGTCATTGACCGCGACACCGTTATTGAGGAAGAAAACGTAGCCGAGATCCTGGAGTCGGGTGCACAGACTATCCTTGTACACAAGGAGGATGTGAACACCAGCGACTACCAGATTATCTTCAACACTCTTAACAAGGACACTTGTAACAGTGAGAAAGAGGCTATCAACTATATCTATCGCCAGCTGCGCAACGCGGAGCCACCAGATGATGCAAGTGCCCGTGAGGTAATCATCAATCTGTTCTTCAGCGACAAGCGCTATGACCTGGGCGACGTGGGCCGTTTCCGCATCAACAAGAAGCTGAACATGGACATCCCCATGGAGACCCGCGTGCTGACCCGTGAGGACATCATTGAGATCATCAAGTACCTCATTGGCCTTATCAACAGCAAGACCGACGTTGACGACATCGACCACCTGAGCAACCGCCGTGTTCGCACCGTGGGCGAGCAGTTGTACAACCAGTTTGGCGTGGGCTTGGCCCGCATGGCCCGCACCATCCGTGAGCGCATGAACGTGCGCGACAACGAGGTGTTCACCCCGCTTGACCTTATCAACGCCAAGACTATCTCGTCGGTTATCAACACATTCTTCGGCACCAACGCCCTGTCACAGTTCATGGACCAGACCAACCCGCTGGCCGAGATCACTCACAAGCGCCGTATGTCGGCCCTCGGTCCTGGCGGTCTGTCACGTGAGCGTGCAGGTTTCGAGGTTCGAGACGTGCATTACACCCACTACGGACGCCTCTGTCCTATCGAGACTCCTGAAGGCCCCAACATCGGTCTTATCTCGTCACTGTGTGTGTATGCCAAGATTAACAAGCTCGGTTTCATCGAGACTCCTTACCGTGTGATCAAGGACCAGAAGGTTAACCTTAACAACGACGAGATCGTTTACCTCACCGCCGAGGCTGAGGAGAGCAAGATCATCGCCCAGGGTAACGCGCCTCTTAACGAGGACGGTTCGTTCCAGAAGAACCGCATCAAGGCCCGCCTTGACGCCGACTTCCCCGTTGTTGCTCCCGGCCAGGTTGACTACATGGACGTGTCTCCGCAGCAGATCGCTTCGATCGCGGCAGCACTTATCCCGTTCCTGGAGCACGACGATGCTAACCGTGCGCTGATGGGTGCCAACATGATGCGCCAGGCAGTGCCCCTGCTGCGCAGCGAGGCTCCTATCGTGGGTACTGGTATCGAGCAGCGTCTGGCCTATGACAGCCGCACTCAAATCCAGGCCGAGGGTGCCGGTGTAGTGGAGTATGTAGACGCCGACGTGATCCGCATCCGCTATGACCGCACTGAGGAAGAGCAGTTCATCAGCTTTGACGAGCCCGTTAAGGAATACAGACTACCCAAGTTCCGAAAGACCAACCAGAGCACAACCATCGACCTGCGCCCCATCTGCGACCGCGGACAGCGCGTTGAGAGAGGTGACATCCTGACCGAGGGTTACTCGACCGAGGACGGCGAGCTCGCACTGGGCCGCAACCTCAAGGTGGCTTACATGCCCTGGAAGGGTTACAACTATGAGGACGCGATCGTGCTCAACGAGCGCATGGTGCGTGAGGATATCCTCACCTCGGTACACGTTGACGAGTACACTCTCGAGGTGCGTGAGACCAAGCGCGGCATGGAAGAGCTCACTAACGATATTCCCAACGTGAGCGAGGAGGCAACTGCCGACCTCGACGAGCGCGGTATCATCCGCGTGGGTGCTCACGTGATTCCCGGCGACATCCTGATCGGTAAGATCACTCCCAAGGGTGAGAGCGATCCTACTCCCGAGGAGAAGCTGCTGCGCGCCATCTTTGGCGACAAGGCAGGCGACGTTAAGGACGCATCGCTCAAGGCCAACCCGTCGCTCAAGGGTGTCATCATCGGCACTCGCCTGTTTGCCCGCGCCGTGCGTAAGCGCACCCGTGGCGGCGATCCCGAGCTGGCACAGCTCGACGAGCAGTACGGAGCAGTGCAGGACGAACTGCGCAACACGCTTCTCGACAAGCTCGTGACCCTGACCGAGGGTAAGACATCGATGGGTGTTAAGGACTATCTCGACACCGAGGTGGTGCCCAAGGGCGCAGCCTTCAACCGCGAGGTTCTCAACAGCATCGACAACTTCGAGTCAGTGAACCTGAGCAAGTGGACCAACGATGCCCACACTAATGACTTGGTGCGCACATGCATCATGAACTACCTGCGCAAGAGCAAGGCTATCGACGCCGAGCTGCGCCGCAAGAAGTTTGATATCTCGATCGGCGATGAGCTGCCCTCAGGCATCATGCAGCTGGCTAAGGTTTACGTTGCCAAGAAGCGTAAGATCGGTGTCGGTGATAAGATGGCAGGTCGCCACGGTAACAAGGGTATCGTGTCACGCGTGGTACGTCAGGAGGACATGCCGTTCCTGGCCGACGGTACTCCCGTCGACCTGGTACTGAACCCGCTGGGTGTGCCTTCTCGTATGAACCTGGGTCAGATCTTTGAGGCTGTGCTCGGATGGGCAGGCCGCGAGATGGGCGTTAAGTTCGCTACCCCCATCTTTGACGGTGCAAGCCTTGACGACCTCAACGAGTGGACCGACAAGGCCGGTCTGCCCCGCGGTGGCCGCACTCAGCTCTACGATGGTGCTACCGGCGAGCCCTTTGACCAGAAGGCAACCGTGGGTGTGACCTACTTCTTGAAACTCGGCCACATGGTAGAGGACAAGATGCACGCCCGTTCAATCGGTCCGTACTCACTCATCACCCAGCAGCCCCTCGGCGGTAAGGCCCAGTTCGGTGGACAGCGTTTCGGTGAGATGGAGGTTTGGGCGCTCGAGGCATTCGGCGCATCACACATCCTGCAGGAGATCCTCACGGTGAAGAGCGACGACGTTGCAGGCCGCAGCAAGGCCTACGAGGCAATCGTGAAGGGCGATGCAATGCCCACACCGTCAATCCCCGAGTCACTCAACGTGCTGCTGCATGAGCTGCGCGGCCTGTGCCTGAAAGTTAAACTTGATTAATTTCTTACCTCAATATAGTTAGAAAAATGGCTTATAGAAAAGACAACAAGATAAAGAGCAACTTCTCGAAGGTCACCATCAGCCTGGCATCGCCCGACTGGATCCTCGAGAACTCGTGTGGCGAGGTTACCAAGCCTGAGACCATCAACTATCGCACCTACAAGCCCGAGCGCGACGGTCTCTTCTGCGAGAAGATCTTTGGTCCCGTTAAGGACTACGAGTGCCACTGCGGAAAGTACAAGCGCATCCGCTACAAGGGCACCGTGTGCGACCATTGCGGTGTTGAGGTAACCGAGAAGAAGGTGCGCCGCGAACGCAGCGGTCACATCCTGCTCGTGGTACCGGTGGTACACATCTGGTACTTCCGCTCACTGCCCAACAAGATCGGCTACCTGCTGGGTCTTCCCACCAAGAAGCTCGAGATGGTCATCTACTATGAGCGCTACGTTGTTATCAACCCCGGCGGCATGACGCTGAGCGACAACAACGACGCCCGCGAGCTCAAGAGAGGCGACCTCCTCACTGAGGAAGAGTACAACATGATCCTGGAGAAGTTGCCCGCCGGCAACCACCTGCTCCCCGACGACGACCCCAACAAGTTCGTTGCCAAGATGGGTGCACAGGCAATCTATGACATGCTCTCAGACATCGACCTCGACCGCCTGGCCAACGAGCTGCGCGACCGTGCTTACAACGAGCACTCACAGCAGCGCAAGACCGAGGCCCTCAAGCGCCTCCAGGTTGTAGAGGCATTCCGCTCATCAAAGGATGTCAACAAGCCCCAGGATATGATTATCAAGGTGCTTCCCGTCATTCCTCC
>JAZQPG010000234.1:0-27764 GCA_045628365.1 Sodaliphilus sp.
CATTTTTGTCTTAATCCTTGTTGTAGTGGAAGATGGTCTCGGAGAAATAGAGGTTCAGGCAACTAGAGACACTGTCATCGTCTTAATCCTTGTTGTAGTGGAAGATGGTCTCGGAGATGCCTAGAGAAGCTGAATGGCAAAGAAATTGACGGTCTTAATCCTTGTTGTAGTGGAAGATGGTCTCGGAGTGATTACTCTTCAAAGTTATGCTCTTGAGGAAGCAGTCTTAATCCTTGTTGTAGTGGAAGATGGTCTCGGAGGAGTATAAATACGTGTCATGTGTAGAGCGTGTAGTCTTAATCCTTGTTGTAGTGGAAGATGGTCTCGGAGTGCTCAAGGTTTGGAGCACTGTCCTATTGGTGCTACAGTCTTAATCCTTGTTGTAGTGGAAGATGGTCTCGGAGAATAGCAAGATTATCAAAGCTAACTACCTTGAATCGTCTTAATCCTTGTTGTAGTGGAAGATGGTCTCGGAGAGATGATGAAGTAGTTAATGCTGAAGAATCCTCTAGTCTTAATCCTTGTTGTAGTGGAAGATGGTCTCGGAGTAAAGACAATGGGCAACTCCGCATGGATGATGCGGTCTTAATCCTTGTTGTAGTGGAAGATGGTCTCGGAGCAACAATAGAGGAAGGTTGGAGTCTTGAACAACTGTCTTAATCCTTGTTGTAGTGGAAGATGGTCTCGGAGAACAAAATTAGTAAATAAATAAAATAGAAAGTCAATAGTCTTAATCCTTGTTGTAGTGGAAGATGGTCTCGGAGGTGAGTGACATAAGAAACCTAACACCAGATAATATTGTCTTAATCCTTGTTGTAGTGGAAGATGGTCTCGGAGAGGTAATTTTGCAACTTATTGATAATCATATACGTTACAAAGATTTCTTTACACTTTTTAACTAAATTGCATCGACAAAAGTGCAAAAAGCACGTTTTTCTCCTCCCGAAACTCGGCCTCTGCAGGGCCGAAAATAAGACTTTAAATGATGGAATCTGCATGCCCGAGAGAGCATCTTTTTCAACACGTCAATGATCACTGTGCAAAGTTAAGTATTTAGATTGAATAATGCAATAACCTTTTCAAAAAAATGCCTTGTGCCAGTTCCCGGAACATAACCAAGCCACCATTACGGAGTATAAAAACCTAGTCGTTTCGAGGGCGAAAATAGATGCAAGGAATCATTGTTGTCCGGTATAAATAAAGAAAACCTCTTGCTTCGCAAGCTTAATGGAATTCACTCATTCAACTTTCGCATGTGTATAGTGCAACGCCAAAAAAAACGAAATAAACCGCTGTGTAAGAAAAGATGGCTATCGCCATTGTTGTCAAGTGCCAGTGATTTAGCTTGTGAGCTTCGCTCCTTGCAAAATCCCACCATCCTGACGGGCTTAGCTTTTTCTTACACAGCCAAAAAACAGGAAAAACACCACCTATAAGTTTTGACAACCATAATCATCATCAAAATCATGTCAGAAAAACAAAGTGTTGCTTTTGCGGGTCACGATGTCAACGTTTATGTCGCGTCCTATGACTTTCATTGCTTGCAACAGGTCGCTTGAAATGGGGACAACAAGTATGCTATCGTGGTTATCATAGCAAGCCTGTACCTCGGCAAGGTCATTTTTGATTTTAGCGACTTTGTCGGGTGTAAGATTAGCTATGAATATGGAACGCTGAATGCGCAGGCATCCGCTGTGAAGCAGATACTTGGCAATGTGCCGTCTCACTTTATTGCTCTCTATGTCATACATAACAAAAAATATCATGTGTGTCGCGTGTTTCTTGTTTACAAATCCAAACAGTCTTTCTACTCGCTGTTCCAGGGTACCTATATTGTCCATGTCGTCCAGTTGTGATGGCGGCTTTATGTGCGGGTCGTTGTCAACGTGTGCCCTCATGAGCCGTTTCATGCGTGTTGCAAGCGGCATGTCAAGATAGTTGCGTCGTGCCATGGTGTGTGGTAGTTAGAATGGTGGATTATAGTGTGTTGCATTTGACATCGCCCGAGAGTTCCAGCATGATAAGCTGCGAAACAAGTTCGTTTAACTGCTGCGAGGTGCCGCATCGCGGTGATTGCACCACGCTGAACCCGCGCTTGCCGTAGAAAAGATTTATCTCGGCCAACTTGGTTCCCAGTCTAAATCGCAGTTTCTTGCCATACTGTATGTTTGTCATTTCATAGAGCGATATGCCTTGTTGCTCTATGCGTTGCTGCAGTGCAGGCATGATCTCGTTAAGTTCCTGAGGTACGATTACCGTAGACTTGTGCGGTTTAGCTGTCGGTACACGGCCGGTGAGCAGTTGCTTGATGCGGTCCATTGTCTCGTCATCGGGATCACGGGGCACGCTGGCAGCGCAGTCATTAGTGTTTTTAAGGTTTTGTCCTGCTATAGGTCTCTTCTTATCGCTGTCCTTGATTGACAGCAGCTGCGCGGTGTTGTTCACGTTGATATGATCGGCCATGTCTACGGCTTGGGCCCGCGGGTTGTAGTAGGCATGTGGGTCGCTGCTCACAAAGCAGGCCCTTGCCACGTCGCTAGTGCACTGGTCTAGCACTTGCTCGAGGTGGTGCTGACGAGCAAAATCCTGTGCAAAAGCCTTATAAAACAAAGAGTATAACCCTGCATCACAACACCGCTCGGCAAGATTGAAGAGCACCTTCACGCCATCTTCGCTTGGCGACACATACATCAGAGCGACACGCACATCGCACGCAAGCTTGTCTTTGACCTGTTGTGGCGTGAGCCCCTTGGCCGACAGGTGGTCGATGTCTATGATGAAGTGTGAGATGTGGGCAAAGTTGCTGCTGTGGCGATGCGGCGGATTGAAAATGCCACAGCACACATAGGGTAACTGCCTCTTGGCAACAGCATAGCGTTTAGCATCAAGGCTCCGCACCAGCCTGAGCTGACGTATCATTGCAGCAACGTCATCGCGTGGGTTGCACACGCTTTTATATAGGTATTCAATGGTGACCTTGACCAGAGGTGTAGTGTTGTCGGTCACGCTTCGTCCGGCTGAAATCATGATTAACTAATTTTTAGAGATGTGGTTATTGCTTTAAGGCATAATAAAACAGCACTAGATGTATCGCTTGAGCTGTGAGGCCAGCTTGTGGGCATCCAGTTGCAGCATGGTGGAGCGGGTTCGTTGCACGTCGTCGACTACCTCGACCACCTCCTCGAGGTAGTCATTGAGCGACTGGATGATGACACGGCGTCCCAGGCCCTCTAGCCAATAGCTGCCGTCATCGCGCACCGAGTAGTAGTCTTCGTTCACAACACCTTGTCCGGCAATCACCAGCACTACATAGTCAACCCACACGCGGTAAAGCTCGATGACATCATACACGAGCACCGGACGGTTGTAGTCATCGCGGTGCATGACCCCCACATAGGGGTCAAGGCCGGCTTTGATGAGCGCACCTTCTACTTTGCCGTACAGCATGCCGTAACCATAATTAAGAAAAGCATTAACAGGGTCAAGGGCTGGTCGCTGGCTACGCTTGTCAAATCGCAATTCCTCAGGCAGATACTCATTAAAAGCTTCAAAGTAAATGCGTGACGCGAGTCCCTCCCATCCGCGCAGGCTGGGTGCCGCATCGGCGACAACGTCACCGTCTATGGCCAGCACTTTGGTGCGGTAGTCCTCAAGCCGCGATATGGCTTTGCGGGTGCGTGCAGCCAGTGCGTCATCACCGTTACTGTCCATCATGAGCAGCAGTGCCTGCTGATTGCCAATCTTGCGAGCAATGATGTCCTTAATCCATGTAAGGGCATCGTGCGAAAACGTGAAGTTGAGCTGTCCTTTCCTGATGGTAGAGATTGAACCATAGCGCGGGCTCCATACGCGCCCCACGGGAACACCGCCTTTGTCGCTAAATATAATGTCGATTTCGTTCTCTACCGCTAGCATAATAGCGTCGCTGGTAACCTGGACTCCACGGCTTATGAGAATAGACTTAACGCCGTCCACCGGAATGCGTTGACGGCCGTCCTTGTTACTGATAACGAAAGCATTGGCGTCGCGGTTGAGCGCAGCTCCATAAGTATTGATAATTAGTTCCATTGTGTGTTATTGTATATGTCATTATAAATATAGGTATATGTTCTGGAATGGGTGGCACACATGACAGTGTCCACCCGATAGCATCCTTGTTGTAGTGGAAGATGGTCTCGGAGGTGCACTAGCTTAACTGAAGCTCCTGAACTCCCAGTCTTAATCCTTGTTGTAGTGGAAGATGGTCTCGGAGATCGACGGCAAAGTATTTTGTGGAGATGTATTAACGTCTTAATCCTTGTTGTAGTGGAAGATGGTCTCGGAGACCCACTTAACGGTGGTTTGAGAATTTATGACAAGTGTCTTAATCCTTGTTGTAGTGGAAGATGGTCTCGGAGTGTCATCGAGGGGATTGTAGTAACACCTTCCAATAGTCTTAATCCTTGTTGTAGTGGAAGATGGTCTCGGAGCTATCCAAGAACAGATTGATGCTCTTGATGCTGCCAGTCTTAATCCTTGTTGTAGTGGAAGATGGTCTCGGAGGGTCAGCAGTGGCCCTTAGTATCTAAGGATGTAGAGGTCTTAATCCTTGTTGTAGTGGAAGATGGTCTCGGAGCATTTACTTAGTAGATGCGGGCGATGGATGGGAGGTCTTAATCCTTGTTGTAGTGGAAGATGGTCTCGGAGAAGTAATTTTGCAACTTATTGATAATCATATATGTTACAAAGATTTCTTTACACTTTTTAACTAAATTGCATCAACAAAAGTGCAAAAAGCACGTTTTTCCCCTCCCGAAACTCGGCCTCTGCAGGGCCGAAAATAAGACTTTAAATGATGGAATCTGCATGCCCGAGAGAGCATCTTTTTCAACACGTCAATGAACTTTGTTTTTGTACTTGCAAAGATAAGCTTTTGCCGTCACTTGTGCAAGTTTTACACGCGATAAATCCTTGCTTAATGCCTGGATTAATTATTCGCAGGGCATCCCACAAGAGTTGGATGCCCTGCGATAATGTTTCAATAGCGGCGAAAGCGCACAAACTTGAACTCAACCACCTTGTGGCCCGGAGCAGTCTCGTGCACCATGCGCCGGCTGGTAGATGCCACGCAAGTGATGCCCCGAGCCTCCAGCATCGCGATGAGAGCATGGGTGAGGCAAAACTCGCCCATCACGTGGACTGCGATGCCGTCAGTGCCGTGTTGAGAAGCAATGTCATCAACTATGCCTTGGGCCAGGACAAGTATCTCGTCCTCGCCGGCCGCGGCATCCACCGCCGGGAACGGGTAGTCCACCACCTCGCCCCACGATTCCCGGGCCGCCACCATCTGCTCTGCACTCCACCCCCCGCAGGGATGGTTACTAAGATTTATCAACATAGGTCAAATGGTGTTTAGTATATTAATGCAATCGTCATATAGCGGCCTGAATTCGTCTTTCAAGTCTTGGAATGTTTTTTCTCCTTTGGCATGGTCGATGCAGTTTCGATTGCCGGCAAATTTTTTGAAAGCCACGCGCAACTGCTTGATTGGTTCAAGTTGCCACATCTCGTTGCACAACTCGGGATAGCTCTGTAGTCTGTCTTTTAGATTGCCATTCTCGATGTCTTCTTGTTTAATGGAGAGCAGGCTGCTGAAAAACTCGCGGTAATCCCTCATCCCTCTACCATTTTTATTATAGGGGGAGTACCCTATGAACTTCTCGGTGCACAGGTAAAGGATGTATTCACGCCCCAAGGTATAGGCCTGGGCCAGCATGTCATAGCGGTGGGCCCACTCGATGGCTGCTGCCACGTTGTTGAAATCATTTTTACTGTTGAAATCATCGAGTGACTGATACAATCTGTTGATGACTTCCTTGATGGGGGACGGCAACGGGAGCTTGTTGAGTTTTTTCTTGTTTTTGTCAAGTTCTAGTTTGTATTTACCGGCCTTGATGTCAAGCAAGCGGCTGGCAATAAGAGCTTCATCCAGATTCTGTATTGCATCGGATACTTGTTTTACAAATATTTGACCATCAGACTCTTTCAACGTGCTTGCTACCTTGCCTACGCGCCCATAGCTGACCATCTCGTGGGCAATCTCGGTGTATTGCTGCAGTTTCACGATGTTTGTCAGGTCTATAACCGGAGCAATGCGTTCCTCTATCGGCATTTCCCTTACACTGTAGGCTGGACCCAGTTTTTCGAATGCGCCATAATAGATTGATTCGAGCCTGGTTCCCTTCATGAACTGAGAGTAGTTGAACAGCACAGTAGAGAACAAGGGGATGGAACGGAACGCATGGGTGACGTCAAAGTGAATCACATCACCCTCTTGCAGTTTGCTATAGACAATTTCAAAGATGCCCCATATTTCCTCTTCCGAGAATCCTTCGGGAACCTCAACTCCCTCCACGATGCCGGCAAATGGCTTTGACATGAGGATTCCCTCAAGGCCGCGTTTTTCCTCCTCAGTTGTGACCCGTGGCTGACCATTGTCAACCCAGTTGCTATCATGAGAACCTTTGGTATAGAAGATATATATACGGTCCTCACTGGTCCAGTCGCCGCACAAGTGGTCGACTATTGCCTCCTGAATAAATCTCACGGGAGCCGAAGTGCCATCGGTAAAGCGGTAATGAGTGGATAAATAGTTACTTGTTCCCAAAAACGAAATTAAAACTTTTCTTGCCATAATTGCTTTCTCTTTTGAAGGTAAGGATTATGAATTTTCTTTTACCTCCATGTCTTTGACCTTGGAGTTGGTGAGACTCAGTATCTCGTTGCGCACTTCGTCCGAGACATGGCCGCCGTTGAAGAACTTGAGGCTCACGATATTGGTCACGTTCTGCACGGTGAAGTCTTTGCGCTTCACCTTGAAGCGGCATGGCGTGATATCCACCTCCTTGTAGGTGAAATTTTGCCTTACCCACAGGAAGGTGACCACAGCGAGCCACACGAGAGTAATGGCGTTGACGATGCCGCCAAGCCACGGATGCTGGTCATAGAAAACTGAGAGCCAGTCGATGAGATAATTGAGTCCTGCCATCAATTAATAAGTTATGCGTTAATAGTGTCAATCTCTTTGTTGAGCATTTGGAACAGTTCCTGCTCCTTGTTAGGCCCGGCAGCCTCGAGGCTGAAGTGTATGATCTTGTGGTCATGGAACTTCTCGCGGGCAGTGTCGTCAATGTCAGCATTAGTGACAAACACCGCCTTGCTGCTCATGCTGCCGTAGTTGTCGGTCACAGCCTTGAACTTGTCGATGTCGGTACTGTTATAGATGCTCGTCTTGCACTCGATGAAGAACACCTTGTTGCCAGCCTTGAGAATGATGTCAACCTCGTTCTTCACTTTATTGGCATCAATATTCTTAACAGGCTGGAAGATGCAGTTGCACCATATCTCTCTCGACCGGGGCCAGTGGGACAGCATGCGTGCCACCTTATACTCAAACCAGTTGAAATTAAACAGCAGTTTCAATGCATGCTCCGAGCTGAGGACGAAAGTTTCCTCGCGCACTTTCTGGGTAAGCTTTATCGTGACATCATGAGAGTTTGCCCACTCGACATAAGAGCCATAGCGTCCATCGATGCTGCCGCTGGCAGGCAGATAATTCTGGTTCATGGTCATTTCCTTGAGTTGACCGTAGTTGAATTTAAAGGCCCTTTCGATAGTCTTGACCGAGCGGTAGTCATCCTCGGTATATTCGTCAAACGGGGTGAACTGGGTCAAGGGGTTGCCTTGAAGCCTGAAGTGGGTGTCAAGATCAAGAGATTCATCCAAGACGGTTTCCTGCATGCTTCTCAAGTCAGTGACAATACCATTTTGGCTGATGAGCATGATGTTAGCCGAGGTGTCTCTGAAAACATCAAAGAAAGCCAAAGCCCAGAACTTGGTTCCACCCACCAGGTTAAGCGAGACTTCGTTTTCGTCAGGTTTGACAATTGCTTTAATCTCCAATGCCGTTGCCATGATCACGCTGTATTGAGTCGCCTTCATCTTGATGAGAGTAAAATCGGTGCCGGTGTCGGCGAACATGTTCTGCACAGCCTTAGCGTCAGCCTCGGTGCGCTCAGAGTGCACCAGCACGACCATGTCGGGCACGGTCTGCCTGATGCCGTTATACACAGGCTCCCGCTGCGCCCCCACAAGTGAAATATGTATCTTCCTTGCCATAAATCTGAGTTTTATGATTAGTAAAATTTTGCAATGGGTGCGTAGAAGTCACGCACACACCCAGTATTATTTTGAATACATTATCCCTTCAACTTCTCATAGAGCTTATCGGTCCACTCTTCACCCATCGCCTTAACAAAGTCCTTGCGGTGTTTTTTCAGGAGTTTTTCGTTCCATTCCTTGGCAGGAAGTTGGCTGATGTGATTAGCAATGACATCAAGTTGCTCATCGTTCATGACATTACCATTGTTAATCCATTTCTTGGTTTGTCCTGCTGAAGCGGCTAGTTTGCGGCCTTTAATCATCTCGGATAAGGGTGTGCCGGCAAGCAGTCTAAGTTCTTCATCAACTTGATTTTCTGCAAGAATCAATTCATCAATTGCGAACTTGAAGTCGTCTGCTAATTTCTTTGCATGAATTATTAACTGCTTAGCTTCTTTCCATGCCTTAATCCCAATTTGATTGTTTATGCGTTCAAAAAAGTTTTGAAGTTTAATTTTGGCATCTTTCCTTTTTTCTCTTTGTTCCTCCTCTTCTTGTTTTTGCGCTCTTTCTTGATTGCTAAGTTGTAGGATGTCTGTTTCATTGAGAATAGTAGAAATCAACTTGGTATCATCCTCTATGAGAGTCTCAAACGCCTTATTGTTTTTGGCTTCATTGTACTCATCAATCTTCTTATTATTAACCTTATGCTCCATTTCCATCATCTTCACGCTGTTGATGTCATGTTCTGATGCTATTGCTACCAGTTTGTTGCCAAGGTGTTGCAAATTGTGTCCATGCTTTGCCAGCTCGTATTCAAACTTTTTGATATAATCTTCAACAGAAAGACATAGACCAGATAAGGAATCGATGGTCATAGTGATTTTGCCATAACCAAAGGATTTAGCCATGCCTATATTATGGTAAGTTCCATCAGTGAGGTTAAACGTGATAGCAGATAACAAAGCACCAATTTCAAACGGTCGCATGTTGTGTATTGCAATACTACATTTAAAGGAATGGCCAGCAGGAATAGCCCTAAAACTTGTCTCAACCTTGGAATTACTTTGGTTTCGAGGCAATTCTCTTGTTTTGCTACCTGGAAATATGCGGTAGCGCTTACGCCCAGCAATCTCAACTCCATCAGTATCATAAGTTTTGAATGGACTTGTGTGCTGCTTCAGGTAAAACGGATAGAATGAGGCTTTGGGAGAACCAAGCACTCCTTTGACAGATATTAACTCGCCGTCATTGATAAAACTGTCGTCCCAAGCATGACCAATATGGACACGTCCTTTAAGGGAAGTCTCTTTAGATGTATAACCAAATATTGCATCGGCCATATCCATTCCGCTGCTTGGCCTTTGTGAATTGTTCACAGCATCTTTAACCGTATGTTTAAGCGGATAACGGAGCATACGAGTTAACCCCATGATAATCGTATTATTCTCAATAACATAGAATACAGGTATTGCTTTTCCTGAGTAAAGCAGCGAACGCAGATAGCCTGTTTTCTCTTTGTCTCCATAAACGGGATTAGCCTTATGTATTGATTCGAATGCCTTGAAATCACTATCTGATACACGAATATTCTCATCCAGTTGTGAAGAGAACAGGTATTCATGTTTCTTGTTGTGCATGAAACCGGTGCACACAATGCGATAATAACCTTGTGGGGCATATTTATCAATAGTTTCGTCTACGAAATATTCAGGAAAAAGTTCGGCACCTTTCTGGATACTTCTTTGTTTGACTTCGGCTGTTTCTTTGTTTGACCCTTTATTGAATGCCCCGCAAGAAATATCCTTTAACGCATCATGATGAATGGTTTGTACACCTTCGGAGCAAGGAGAAATGAAAATGTCATCATTATCTTTGGTTAGCCATCCGCATTTTACATTTTTAACTAACTCTTTGAACCTGTCTGGGTTTTGCTGTTTTCCAAACGGTCGTTGTTTGCCGAATGAATCTTGGTTATAAACTGACATCCGACCTGCAGAGAGAATCTCCATAACGCTGCGAAGACTCCCTTTTACAGTAGATGCAGGTATAAAATACTTCCTGGTACCATCGGCTAATAGTACGTGTGAAGAAAACTCATCATTGATGTCTCTTCTATGCCCGTTGCGAACAAACAATGGAGAGCAGTTCTGAATAATCAAGTTAATGACTCCGTCCTCACCGTCAACAAAGGGGATATCCTGGCTAATTAAATTAGCGTCTTTGGGCGTATAGACAGTACCACTCAGTGGTACGAAGTTGTAAGGTGATGTTATCATTTTTCTTGTGTTTTTGCGTTAGTGAAACCGGTGAATACTAGATGGGTGGGGTGCAGCACAGGCATGCCTAGGCAGGCGGGGTCTTCCTTGGGTTCCCAGCACTGCAGGAAGTATAAGGTTTTAATGGCCTTTTCAGGGGCCATTTCAGGGTCCTTATTAATGCGATGGGCAACAAACGATTTCTGGGTTATCGATCCGCAGTTAAAGTCACCATCGGTGAACTCGTAGCGCATGATGACGTGCTCGCCGCCGATGTGCTTGACCGAGTAAGACACTTGGCCCTTGGTGTCGCACAACTGTGCCTCGATGATGAACGTGCCCTCATTCTCATTTTCCAACTCAAAGGGACATTCCTCCGTAGTGAGAACACGGGGTTTTGGCTCGTTGCTCATCCACACGTAGCCCTCGTAGCGACGTGGTTCTATTGTTGTTACTTTTTCAGCTTTCATTGTTGGGTCTCCTCGTTGTTAATGGTTAATTTTCCTGTAAACATGCCGTTGCCACGGTTCACGCCTCCGCCCAGCGGCAGCATTCCGTTGCACACATCCTCCAGCGCCGCTTTGAGCGCATCTTCAACTTCAGCGTCCACAGTGCCGTCAAGGATGATTTTCAAGTCAAATTCCGAATCACAGCTTACTGTCAACTCGCTGAACAAGGCCCCGTCGATAGCGCCGCCGGTGAAGCGGTCAATACTCACGTGGTTGAGGATCTTGGTCTTCCAACCGTCTTTCAACGTAACGTCGCTGAAGATGAGTTTGCCCTTTACCTGCGACTTGCCGTCGGTGTAGCCAAATAGCTGCTGCACGGCCGTGTTACTGTTGATGTCATATTTTACAACGCTCTCCTCGGTTGCGAAGAAGTTATGCTTCTTGTTGTAGTGGTAGGCCGTGCGGTGACGCAGGGCTCCCTTGACCGATGTGGCAGGGATAACCACGACCTTGTCGGTAACTTTACCTTCGTCTGAGGTCCAGTCAATAACCTTTTCCATCACCGGGGTCATGTCGGCATCCTCATCCAGGCTGCTCATTCCTGATCCGAAGAGGAAGAAGTCGCGTGGTTTGAGATTTAGCTTATACACTGTTGTGCCTGCAGCGGATGAACCTGCCGCTTCACCCGGCACTCCCCACCAGTTGGCTGCATCGCCGAGCGATGCGCTCTTGCTGAGGTACTTTTCACGCTCATTGTCCTGGGAGAGGTCCAGCTCCGTGTGCCATGCTTTAACGACCTTTACCTGGCCATATCCGTTGCGGGTGCCGCTGCCCAGGGTGAACGCATCGCTGTTAACACAGTCGATAATGCTCTGGGCAAAACCGTCTGCGGGATTGTCTTTAGCCAGAACTTCAATCTCGAAGCAGAATCGGCTTCCCTTGGGGACAATCTGGTTGTCAAACTTTGCACCACCCTCGGCTGTGCCCTTGTGGCTGATCCTGACATGTTGCCTGATGGGCAATGCTGCATAGAGTTTCAATACCGGGTCCTCGAGCCCCTTGGTGCTGCACATGCCGTCCATCACCTGGCCTTTAGAGTTAATCACACGGGCTTCGCTCACGATTATCTCCGAGCCGTGTCCCTCGGTTCTTTCCTGGAATCCCCACAGGTTCTTGTCCTCGCTTTTCATGGCGTGGCGCAGCACGCCGGCGACTGATGTGCCGGGGATGTAGGGCAACCCGTTGACGTCAAGTGCCACACAGGCATCGGTTATCACGTTCTTCTCGCCTGTGCCTACGGCCAGCGGGCCGGTGGCTTCGATGACAAAGCGCAACAGTGTGCGGTGTTTATATCCTGATGATTTTATACTTATACTCATTTTTTGCCCTCCTTTCTAAATGCTTTAGCCATTTGCGACGCAAGGTTGATGAGTGCCAGGCGCTGCTCGGCGTCGGAGTTGAATTTGTTAATGAACTTTTGCAAAAGGTCTCGGCGGTTCCTGTCTCTCCACTTCTCTTCTCCCACACCGTGCATGAGGTAGCCTTTTGCACTTTTTTCTTTACCCGCTCCATGCTCGTGGTCGTCTTTATCATCTTTGAACAACACATCCAGGATATTGCCATTGTCGAGGTCAGAAGCCAGGGCGCGTATTGTGCCCCACTGTGAAGCAAACTCGCCCGTGAAATTGCCCTTATTTTTACCAACAAAATCATTGACATCCTTATAAATCTTGTTGTTGAGTTCCTGCTGGGCGTGTTGTGCGTTGAGATAGCGCAACAGCGGGCTGCTAGCGGCATTGCAGGCACTGGGTCCAACATAATTGACCGAGTCGTCCTTCTTGCCGTCGCCGAGTGTGTAGCATGCCTTGCCTCCGTCAGTAGTCGTGGCGAGGAACGCGGGGTTGTAGATGACACGGCCCAGGCCCTCGTTGCGGTATGCTCCCACGTAGGTTGTCGTCTCGGGGCACGATGTCGCGCCCTCGATAACGAACACGCTGCCTTTCTCGACGCAGCAGCGGTCGGTGTCAAAGCACTGGCGCTTGAAGTTCCACGGCGCGTATTGGAAGGTGCGCACTTGTGACTTCTCCCAGTTGATTTCGCCTCCTGTCACACCAAGTTGTTCGGACGTGGGCTGGAAGGTAGGCACACCGGTCTCTGGGTCAAAGAACACCAGTCGAGAGTCGGCATACACGATGACAGTGCCGTTGACGGCAGCCTGGCTCTCCACCTGGCTGTAGCTGCATTGCTCTATCTTCACGAGTCCATACTGGGCTGTGCGCGAGCGCCCCACGCGTCTTTCGCCCTCAAGTGCCTTGACAATTTCATCGCGATAGCCATCGTTATCGGTCTCTACCTCGAAGTAAAGCTCCGCTCCCTTGCACAGCGCCTCGTAGCCAAACATGGTGCTGTCCTTGGAAGTGCGTGACTCCTTGTCGCGTGCGCTCTTGATGGCAAATGTGGTCTCGGCTTCGATCTTAACAGGTGTCTCCTGCGTGAAGTCATAGAAACCAGCGCGGCATTGCTTCAGCTGTTTTTTCCTGATCTCCTTGTCATCGGTGTCAGTGAAATGATGTATGTACAGTTTCTCGCTCGCTTTCTTCAGCTTGGGATAGAACAGCGAAGCAGGGACCTTGTTGCCTCGGTTACCGTTGGTGCCCAGATGAGCATCGCCCCATCTCACATTGCCCGAGTGGAAAAGTTCGAGAGTCTTGGCATTGGCTCCGTTTTTATATAGGCTAGACGCGGCGATGCCCAGGAAGCAACTGCCGGGGATGAAGTCGAGCGTGGTGTTGTTGCTTGTCGATGCCGACTTCTGGTTGAGGATGACGTCTGACAGCAGCGTCACTTTAAATTGTATCGTGGTCATGCGTTGCTCCTTTCTTCTTCTTTAGTGATTTCGATGGTGCATCGTCCCAGTCCGCGGGTGCGTCCCGAGCCCAACTGCTTTACATATCTCATTCCTTGTCCCATAAGTTCCCCCATGCCCTCGGGCAGGTCGATGATGCTGCCTTCCAGCGTGCAGGGCACCACCACTTCCATGGTGCGCAGGCTGTGTTCACGTGCAGTGCCGGTTTCCCCATTGATTGCGGTGCTAGCCACCATCTTGTAGAGGAACTGCTGCAGGTTGTGAGCGGTGATCTCCTTGTACTCTTGTTCGATCAAGCAAGCGTTGGTGAAGAATGACTCGCTCTTGTGAGCCTCAGTGGCTTTGTCGTCAAAGTAGCCGAATGTCTTGAGATAATCCTCACTGGCCCCGGTAATACCCTTGAATGACAGTATCTCGTCTACCGCATCGCGTAGCAGGCCTTTGATGGTCTTGCCCGGGATATAAGGCATCCCTTTGTTGTCCTTCACCACCAGTGAGTCGGCCTGTGCTCCGGCAGCTAGTCCGCTGCCGCAGTGCCAGTAGGTGTGTAATGTTATTTTATATTGGATTTTCATTTGTTGTCCTCCTGTTAGTCGTTATTGTTCTTGGTGTCCTGGTACATGACGGTGTGCAGCGCCAGCATGTCATAGGCGGGCACGGCTTTCCTGCCGTCGGCTGTGGTTGCAGTCTTTACTACATCCGGCATGGTTGCAATCGTTTTGAGGCGTTCCAGCACTTGCTTTGCAAAATCAGGGTTGTCAAGCACGCCCATCCATCGGCGCAGGCCGCTCTTCACAGCATTGCCCTCATCGCCGTTAAGATTTTTAACCTCACCAAGCAATTTTTTCACGGTCCATCGACCCTGTTTTTCCTCTACATAGTATGGCCCGTGCTTGAAGCTGATCTCGCTGTTGGGGGTGAGTTCTCGCTTGGTGATGGCTTCAAAGTCCTCGACGAAGCTGTCTTGCACCTTGTGGAACATTACGCACGACTGAGGTAGTTCGTTGGTACCCTCCAGACCTGCCTTAGTGTCCTTCTTGGCCTGAGAGCACAGTGCCTCGGCCAGGTCATAGGCAAAGTAGAATGGATAAGACGACTTCACGTAGGCAATGCCTGCACATGCCGTGAGGTAATCCTTACCGCCCGCAAAGACTTCATATTCCCTTAGAATCTTGCCTAGCTTATCGCGTGTCTCGTCTTCAAACTTTCTAATGAACTCTGTGACATATTCCAGAGCCAGGTCGGCGCGGCATATAACCGAGAAGTCATCGCCGCCAAGTACGATGGGGCGGATGGGGATGCATTTCCACTGGTATTTCTTCTTGATCTCTTCAAATGCCTTATGTGCCGCTTCCTTGGTGGCATCGTCCAGCGACTGGGAGAACTCCCTGAAATCATCTTTGTTCTTGCCCACCTTCTGGACCACCTGGCCCAGGCCATTGCCGTCGGCGTGGATCACCGCTACCCAGTCGTTGCGGGTGGTCATGTCCTCGGTGTTAATGGCAACGTCGCCACGTTCCAAGTCTTCATTATTAAAGGCTATCTTGGCTAGCTTGAGCACATTGCGCTCGCCTTTACGGCCCTTGGTTTTATCCTTGTGGAAACGCTTAGCCACTGTTGCGGCGTCCAAGTACTCATTGCCATCCTTGCTTACAACAACCTTCACAGCGGGCAAGCCGGTCTTGCGGCTGCGCTCTATGCCCATCAGGCCCGTCGTTGTGCTAGCCATGGGCTTGTTGCGCTGAGCCTTGAGTTTCTTTTCCAGCTCATTGACCGCATCGCCAAATGCCACGCCGCCCGCATCGTCCCATTCGACCACAGCCTGGCTGATGGTAACGCCCGGGGCATACTCGACTACCACCTTGGGGAAGTTGAGCACCACGTGTTCCAACTTTTTCTTGTCTTCGCTGTCAAAGAGGTACTTCACGTTGCCGGCAGCATTGATGATTGCCCGGGAATCTTCTTTTAGATTACCGGTACCAATGCCTAGCACCTCGGCAAACTTGTCCTTGCAGATGTTCTCGACGAGCTCACTGGCACCAACAATGTCTTTCAGTTCATTGGTCTGAAAAATGAATTGCTGGATGCCCTGCACAGCGGCTCCGTATAGATATTTTTTCGCCATATAATGTTGATGGATTAGTATTGTGTTTGTTAGTTAGTTAGTTAGGGTGTTCTGCACGGTTACATGCAAAAACCGTGCCATATCCTAGGGAGGCGTTCTTGCCTAGGCCCACGGCGTCGGGGATCGAGAGGTTGCTCTCAAACTCGATGTCAAAGGCCATCAGCCGGGTGCCCTTGTTGCGCACTGTGCGCGGGGGAGCCATGCTGGTGATGGTGGCCACGACTTCGTCCTCGATGTGGATGCCCAGCCCCTTGCACATCGAGAGCAGGTTGCCGCGCAACACCCTCTCGAGCAGCGCCAGTCGCTCGCCGGCATCACGGGCCTGCTGCCAGTCGCGGTAGTTGCGCGAGTTGAGCGGCAGCCAGCGGCGCACGCTGTAGGTGAACGTGTCGTCCCACGTCTGCATCACGATGCGCGACGGCGTCACGCTCTCCACGTTGAGCCGCACGATGCGGTCGCCCAGCTGGAACACGTTGCTGTCCATGCTGGCAAACAGCTGCCCTATGGTGTCGGCGCCCTCGTCTATGCTCACGATGGCTGCCTTGCGCCCCAGGCGCTTGTATTGTATCAAGGGGTAGGAATAACGATAGGTGGTATCGCCGGTATGGTTGTGGAACAGCACGTCGGCCGCACCCTGCATACGGGCTATCACGGCGCCGCGCCACAGGGGCACCTCGTGCTGGGCAATCTCGCCGTCAAACCTGATGGTCATCACTCTTATTATCTTGCTGTTATCCATGTGGTGATTTTTTAGATGGAGGTTGATGGTGGTGTGTTTTAGTTTTATATTATATAATGTGTGCGCGATAGTGTGTATCACATCATCATTATGATTGCAAATTTACATATTTTTAGGTTGGTTTCCAAAAAAATCCTGTTATTTTTTTTGAAAAATAAACAATTTGTTTCTTGCTTATATTTCCCGGTTCAGCTTAGCCTACTAATCCGCTGCCTGATTGTGCCTCCGAAACTGGTCATGCGGGTTAATGTGAGATTTTTTTGATATGACTGTTGCATTTCTCGGACTAAATCCTTAACTTTGCACAGTGATCATTGACGTGTTGAAAAAGATGCTCTCTCGGGCATGCAGATTCCATCATTTAAAGTCTTATTTTCGGCCAATCAGAGGCCGAGTTTCGGGAGGGGAAAAACGTGCTTTTTGCACTTTTGCCGATGTAATTTAGTTAAAAAGTGTAAAGAAATCTTTGTAATATATATGATTATCAATAAGTTGTAAAATTACCTCTCTCCGAGACCATCTTCCACTACAACAAGGATTAAGACCGAAATATTTTCCCCCATTATTACCGAGAAATACCACTCCGAGACCATCTTCCACTACAACAAGGATTAAGACAATACCATGAAGGTACATTGAGGCTGAGCCTCCGAGCTCCGAGACCATCTTCCACTACAACAAGGATTAAGACAAGGTATATCGTATATTAACCTAGGACTATAAAACTCCGAGACCATCTTCCACTACAACAAGGATTAAGACTAATATGCGTTAACCCATGCATTCCCTGTTGATGGCTCCGAGACCATCTTCCACTACAACAAGGATTAAGACGCGCTTGCTCCAAGTTCTACGGCGGCCAGGACGATCTCCGAGACCATCTTCCACTACAACAAGGATTAAGACCCAAGCTCTGAAGTTAATACGCTCATGGCTTTATTGCTCCGAGACCATCTTCCACTACAACAAGGATTAAGACACTACATAGCTTGCAGGTACGGAACTTGTCATATCTCCGAGACCATCTTCCACTACAACAAGGATTAAGACGTATCCATAGTTGCCATCACCTCGATTTGAGCGCCTCCGAGACCATCTTCCACTACAACAAGGATTAAGACAAATTTGTACTCTGCCGTTGTCAAGTTTTTGTACCTCCGAGACCATCTTCCACTACAACAAGGATTAAGACTATATTGTAACGTATGAGTGAACCGCCCGCAGGTCTCCGAGACCATCTTCCACTACAACAAGGATTAAGACTTTTTAGTTTCAAACCAAAGAAATTTCCTCTTTCGCTCCGAGACCATCTTCCACTACAACAAGGATTAAGACCTGCCTTTTTCAAGCGGTTCTTCATAAGCGATATTAACTCCGAGACCATCTTCCACTACAACAAGGATTAAGACGTTTGGGTCCAACCCATAACCTCAACTTCCACAGCTCCGAGACCATCTTCCACTACAACAAGGATTAAGACGGTACATTGATTTTTATTGTTTGTTCCATAATCCTCCGAGACCATCTTCCACTACAACAAGGATTAAGACTGCTGCTTCTCATCGTTACTGTTTGTGTCAAGGGCTCCGAGACCATCTTCCACTACAACAAGGATTAAGACAAAGAATGTTTCATCATCACGGTGAATGCGACACGCCTCCGAGACCATCTTCCACTACAACAAGGATTAAGACTGATCTGACCAGTGGTACGGTTTACGTGATACTCCTCCGAGACCATCTTCCACTACAACAAGGATTAAGACTCCAACTGCACGATGTGAGGATATTCGCAGAGCTCCGAGACCATCTTCCACTACAACAAGGATTAAGACATTGTTCACAGAGAACTTTCCACCATTAATGATAATCCTCCGAGACCATCTTCCACTACAACAAGGATTAAGACGATTGCCATTCTGCACAGGCACACCGTCTACGAGCTCCGAGACCATCTTCCACTACAACAAGGATTAAGACTGTTCATTAATAAACATTTGCTCATAATACTCTTCTCCGAGACCATCTTCCACTACAACAAGGATTAAGACTATTAATCCCAGCAATTAGGCATAGCAGACCTTTGAGCTCCGAGACCATCTTCCACCATTAAACTATATTGCTTTTGGATAATTTCAATGCTCTTGTTATGCCATGCTAAAGGCATGGGAAACATGGGGCGTTTCTTTCCAACCATTTGAAATGCCTGTCGGCCTTTCGGCATGGCTGGCTACATTATGCCATCCCTAGCGGGATCGTTGTGATGGGTATCCCATTTTTCTGTAGGGTTGTGCGGGGTGTTGGCATGATTGTTGCATGTGAGGGGATGGTAACTTTGTGGTAACTAATTGATGACTTCTAATGACTGATATGCAACTTAAGGAACAACAGATGGAGGCTCTGGATGCCTTTGAACGTTTTATTGCCGACCGTAGCAAGTCGGTGTTTATTCTTAAAGGATATGCCGGTACTGGAAAGACGACTTTGCTCAAGGCTTTGCTGCCAGTTATAAATCAGGCGGGAAGGCAGGCTATGGTTATGGCTCCCACTGGCCGTGCTGCCAAGGTGTTGCGCGACAAGACGGGATATCCGGCGCAGACTATCCACCGTTGCATCTATTCACTGAACAAGATAAAGTGTACTAGGCATGATGGCCAGGGTGTGCTTATCGATGACGGCCATGGAACGGGTGACGGCGACACGGGTGCCGACGACATGCAGTTTGTGTTCCTGCTGAAGCAGCTGGGCGTGGAGTATGTTCCTGACCGCACTGTGATTGTGGTTGACGAGGCCTCGCTGATTGGGTCTAACCGTCACGGCAGTTCGTTCCTGCAGTTTGGCTCTGGTATCCTTCTTGCCGATCTTCTCACTTTTGCCCAGCCCGAGCGTGGCTGCAAACTGTTGTTTGTGGGTGACCCTGCACAGCTGCCTCCTGTGGGCGACAACCGCTCGGCGGCTCTCGACGAGTCATACTTTGAGGAACGCGGCCTGGGCGTTTGCGGCTATGAGCTCACTCAGGTGCTGCGCCAGCAGGGCGGTAGCGCTGTGTTGCGCAATGCCATGAAGGTGCGCGACCTGTTGCAGTCTCCGGTGCGCAACGAGCTGGTTATGGACTGCGTGCCGGGCGAGTTTGAGGAGATAGGTGCCGACAAGGTTATAGACACGCTGGTGGAGCAGCAGCCGCTCCCTGCGGTGGGCGACAGCATCGTGGTGTGCTACTCTAACAAGAGCGTGCATCGCTACAACACCGAGGCTCGCTCCCGATATTTCCCGGGTTGTCATGAGATCGTGGCCGGCGATGTGCTGCAGGTGGTAAAGAATAACCTCACGGTATCACCGCTGGTAGATTTCTTCAACGGTGACTTCGTGACGGTGATGAGAGTGGCTCCTGCAAGCGATGTGTTGAAAGCCCCGGTGTGGGTGGGCAGCGGTGAGAACCGCAAGCAAGTACCTGTTGAGGTGCTGTTTCGCGATGTTGAGGTGCTCACTTCGCAGGGCGAAATAGTGAAGTGCAAGATCATAGAGTCAATGCTCTACAACGACCTGCCGTCGCTCTCGATGGTACACAACATGGCTATATACATCAACTTCGTGATACGTCATGAGCAATTGCTCAAGGATGCCCCTGAAGCCTATGCCATGGCTTTTGCCAACGATCCCTATTACAATGCGTTGCAGGTGAAGTTTGGCTATGCCATCACTGCCCACAAATCGCAGGGCGGCGAGTGGAAGAACGTGATTGTGGACTACAGCGGCCGCACGGGGCTGAACAATGACTCATTGCGCTGGAACTACACTGCCACCACTCGTGCGTCGCAGCGCGTGTGGGGTGTTAACGTGCCGCATGTGTTGTCGCTCGACAAGCTCCTGGCGGTTCCTGGCATTGTCAAGGCGTCGGGACCAGCGCGTGGCACGGTCAAGCTGCTCGATCCCGGAGTTGCCGACTTATTGCCGGCTACAGCCACGCTGGCCCAGCGTTCCAAGTATCTCTCGGTGAAAGATGCGCTTGCAGCACTGCATTGCACCATTGTCCAGGTCACATGCAGCAATTACAGGGATACCTATGTGGTGGATACACCCGCTGGCATGCGCACGTATGACTTGATATATAACGGTAGCGGGATGTATACGACCTATCAGTTGCGCAACCCGATGCCCGAGGATGGTCCGATCCTTACTGCGCTGCACAGCGAGTGTGCCTATTGCTATGACTCCAGTTACACGCCGTCGTCGGCAGGGCTGGAGCAACTGTATGCACTTGTGAAATCGCGCTGTGACGAGCGTGGCATGGTAATTACCGGAATATTGGAGGAGCGGGGCCAGTACAAGGTGACCTATGGCTTCAAGACCTCGTCGGGACATGCCTATGTCGTGTTTTATTTCAATGCCAAGGAGATGATAACCAGGGCTATGGGATACTCGATGGGCGGTCATGAGGATACCGAATTGTCTCAATTACTTGAATCATTGTAAAAAAATAGTATCATGTCGTTTAAGGAAGTAAATGCATTGCGCAAGGATGGCCGCCTGGACGAGGCCATTGCCATGGCCCAGGCCGATCTTGCCCGTGAGCAGTCGTCGTGGACCGTGACGGCCCTGTTTTGGTGTCTCAATGACAAAGCCAAGGGCGAGAGCGGTGAAGAGTTGCAGGCAACGGTGGCACGCATGAGCGAATTGGCTCAGCAGCTCGACGAGCCTAATGAGTATGTGTCGTCCACGCTGAAGCACTTGGAATTGAAGCAGAACCCTCACTATGCCGCCATCAGGCAGGCGCTGGATGATTCCAAGGTAGAATCCCGTGCCGTGGATGCATGCAACCGGTTGACGGATCTTTATAACTATGGCTATCTGGACGACCAGTGGCACGAGCAGTTTGGTTGGGCGTTATACCGTGCCCTGCATGCCGACCAGTCAAGTGAAACCCTGCGCCGCCGCAAATGGTTGGTCGCCTATCTCGACCTGGGGCTGGAGCGGCCGTCGCTGCTCCACTCGCTGGTGCTGTCCGAGGCAGTGCGTATCGAGCGCACCATGCCTCTTGACTTTTTGTTCTCGTCATTCGTGTCGATGTGGGGGCTGGAGAACCTGCGTGACGAGGACTGGGAGGATCATGTGACCGATGACCGCCGTAGGCTGCCGTCGCTTGTGGAGAAGGTGATAGCCGTATACGTCAGGGAGATGCTTGTAACGCCTCTCCTAGTGCCTAGCGATGAGTTTAACGCGGTGCTCGACCGGGCTCTCGAGAAGTTTCCTGCGAGCGAACACCTGCCGCGCTACAAGGCACAGTTGCTCGTTCGTGACAAACGTCCTGACGAGGCTGTTGACTTCTATCGCAAGATGATCATCAAGAGCCCGTCTAAGTTTTTCCTGTGGAATGAACTGTCTGATTTGGTTGACTCGCGTGAGCTTAAGGTCTCCATGTTGTGCTGTGCCCTTAACAGTCCGGTCAAGGATGAGTTCGTGGGCAAACTGCGCCTCAAGCTGGCTACCCTGCTCACCGAGGCAGGCCAGCTCGAGCAGGCTCGCCACGAGGTGAACCGTTTTCGTGAGACCTACGACCGCAATAACTGGAAAATCCCCACTGAGTATTACATGGCTTACAGTCCGCTGCAGCAGGTTGAACCCTCGGGCGACAACCGCTACTACGAGATGAACTGTGCTAAAGCGCGTGAGTTTGTCTATGGTAGTCTGCCCTCGGTACTCATGGTCAAAGTGGGGGAGAAAAAGGATGTGAACAAGGCAGGGAAACCCGTTGTTAAATGGGTGTTGCAGGGCGAGGACGGCAACTCCATGTTCATCACGCCCCGCCCCTTTAATCTAAAGCCTGGTTTGCCGGCAGGTACTGTCCTTGACGTGAAAGTGCAAGGCAAGCGCCCTGTGATGGTTAGTGTTAACACTGACGTCCGTCCGGCATGGATGAAGCGTGTGCGAGGCTTTATACGGCTCAAGACCTCGCGCGAGGGTAAACCCTTCGGTACGGTCGAGGGACTGTATATACCTGCTTTTATGACTAAAGGGTTCAAGAACGAGGAACTGGTCGATACAATCTCGATAAAAAATGGAGACCGCTGGAAGTGCGTGAGCGTTGCCAGGGTTGCCAATGACTGACAATAAACACATTTGTACAAGGCAAGGCGATAAGCCGGAGATACATTTGGAACTTCCCGATAATAGGATGTTCATTGTGTATCTCCGGTTTGTCGCCTTGTTCGTCGCATCCCCATGGAGAGGCAGAGCATCTGTTTTTAGGAATGCTAGACGATAGCGGGTTTGGATGATGCTGCCGATGGAAGGGGTTATTTTTTGAAGATGTTGACGGTTAGGGGGGAGGCGATGCGGCGCAGTACGGGGGTGGAGGTGATGGTGATGGTGTTTTTGTTGGGTAAGAGGTCCACGTGGATAAGGTTGGTCTGCACCGATGTGCTGTCCACGCTGGCACCTCCGAGTACCACGACGCCCTGCTTGTGGGTGTTGGCGCTGATGATGCGTGCGTCGCTCTGCGTGCTGCCTGTGATGTAGTTGATGCTTAGCATGTAGTCTCCCCCCTCGGGTACGTTGACGTTGATGTTGATGCTGTCCTTGTCAATGTCGGAGTGGGGGATGATCTTGGACAGGAAGTTGCTGCCTTCCTTGATGTAGGGTCTGGAAGCGAAGCTGTAGCAATATCGATTGGCTGCAACGAGTGCCAGCTCTGAGAAGTTGTCTCCCTGTGGCAATGCGAAAGCTGGGTTCGAGACGCTGTACGACATGTTGCCGTCGATGATGAGCTTGTAGGCCAGCTGGGGGCTGTAGTTGTTGATGTAGGCGCTGTCACCGCTCCATGTGACGTCGGGTTCGTTGGGGATGGACATGCTGCGGTCGGCCAGTGATATACCCTGGTCTTTGGGGCTGGTTCCGTCCATGGTGACTGTGATGGTGTGGTGTCCGCCGCTGAGCAGTGAAGCCTTGATGAAGTTTCCGTTCACTTCCTTGCCGTCGACGGTGATGTTGTCCACGTTATATCCTGTTCCCTTGACGGTGATGTCCAGTGTTGAGTTGCGGTAGGCAAATCCGGTGATGGTCTTGTCGGCGGGGAAGCATGCGGGCACGCAGGGTGACAGTTCGAGACCGTCGGCCTCGAAGTTGATGCCGGCGAGCACGCGGTGGGTCATGGCGATGTTGCTTATCGCGGCGCTGAAGTCGACCGTGGCGTTGTCGTTGTTAATGAATCGTGTGCTGTAGAGCGCCTGTGCCCTCCACAGTGCAGCCATGCCGTGGCGCAGTGACTTGTCGTTGCCCACGTGGGCCGATGCCAGGTTCCACAGTCCCTGGGTGAATCCCCATGAGTGCTCGCTAAGGCAGGGGTCAAGAGTGTGGTCTCGTGATGGGTAGAAGTTGTTGATGCCGTAGGGCGACACGCTGGTGTTCTCGATGAGTTTGTAGGAGCGGTCGTCGTTGTCGGCCAGTCCCCACATGACGGCCAGTGCCTGTGCGCGGTTGTCGCAGCAGGGTGCATGCAGTGTATATGACTGTCCGTAGATGAATGCAGTGTATTGCCCGTGGTTTTCGTTCCAGAGGTTCTCGTTGACGGCGATGAACAGGTCGCTTGCGAGCTTGTGGAATTTTTCTCCGCTGTCACCCAGCTCCTCGGCCATTTCTCCCATGGCCAGCAGGGACTGTGCGGTCTCCACGTTGTTGCTCAGGGTGAAGGTCGAGAACACGTCGCTATCGACCATCCACAGCGGCAGTGCGTTGACGAGCGGTGTGTTGTCCGACGGGCCTCCACGCACGAGCCAGTCGCGCTTGTAGAAGGCGATGTCCTCTTCCTGGTCGAATGTCGCTGTTGCCACGTCGTAGGCATACTGCAACCACTCGCGGTCGCCGGTCACCTGGTACACGCGGTAGGCGGCTGCGGGCCATGCCATGCGGTTGTTGTAGGCGGGGTAGTAGTCGCTGTTGTTGCCTGTCACCACGCCGCTGTCGACTTTTTCCTTTAGCAGTTGCATGGAGAGCTGGGGGTCGGTGTAGGCGAGTGCAAGGCCTATGGCGTCGTAGAGGTCGCTCGAGTTTTCAAAGTGCAGGTCTTTGTGGCTGGCCACGATGTGGGCCGACATGGCCGAGAGGGCGTCGACCAGCTTGTGCCCGGTCGACACGGTGCCTGTGGTGCCGCGGTCGGTGTTCTTGAACGCAATGTGGTTGCCGGCTTCAACCTTGAGGTTGGTGCAGATGGTGTCGCCGTCGGTCGAATAGACCACGGTGTCGCCCATGACAAGGCTGTCTCCTCCCAGTTTGAACATGCTGGTGGTGGAGATGGTGTTATCGTTGACAACCTTGCCGGTGCATGCTGTCATGATCACAGCCAGGGTAATAACTGCAATATGTAGTGCATTTTTTATCACCTTACAAAAATAGTAAAAAAAATGCACTTTCATGCACTAGTGTCTCCAAAAAATGAAAAAATCACTGAAAAGACCTTGAAAGGCCATGAAGGCAAAGCAGTGACTCGGGTAATTATTGAAGATGTTATTTAAAAGGTGTTGTTTTCTCGTTTTTATTTGTTAACTTTGCCATTCATTTGAAAATGTACAAACCAATTGCACCGCATGGTGTCTAAATGCTGATGGAATCCAATTTTGTGTATAATAAGAACATCCCTGCTGCTGAGGCGTCATTCCTTAAGGTTAGTGCCGGTGAGCCATGCTTTGCCTGGGTGGGGCGTGTCAAACGTGACGAGAACGGGAGTGTAAGGTTCGTGTTGCCCGGTGTGCAGATCCATGCCCGGTTTGTCAGTGACCGCGTTGCCGTGGAGGTGGCTCCTTACAGCGGGTATTTCATGGTTGAGCTTGACGACATGGTACCCTTCAAGGTTAAAAGTTCGCGCAGTGAGAAGGTGATTGAGATAGCCTCGGGGCTTGCCATGGAAGAGCACCGTCTCACGCTCACTTACTGCAACGAGGGCGAGCTGGCACCTCCTGTCTTTTACGGTTTGCTGCTCAGTGCTCAGGGCAAGATGCTTGACTGCCCCGAGTTGCCAGGCCGTCGCATGGAGTTCATAGGCGACAGCATCACCTGCGGCTATGGTAACGAGGATTATAGCGAGGACAAGGCCTATCCGTTCCCCAATGTGAACAACGCCTATTATTCTTATGCTCGGCAGACGGCCCGGTTGCTCCATGCCCAGTGTGTGCAGGTGTCGCGTTCGGGCATATGCCTGTGCTATGACCGCCACACTCCGGGTGTAGCTGTGTTCCGCCACATGCAGTCGTTGTACCCTTACACCTTGTTCTCGCTTGAGCATGACGGTGAAGAGTGGGATTCGACAAAATATGTGCCCGACGTGGTGTGTATCAACCTTGGCACCAATGATTGTGAGCAGCCGGGGTTTGAGAAGGAGCACTTTGCCGCCTGCATGGTGGAGTTCATCAGAGGCCTGCGCTTGAAATATAAGCTGGCAAAGTTTGTCTTGCTCTCAGGCCCAATGCTTCATGAAGAGCATCTCTCGCTCGTTACATGGGCACTAGACAAGGCTGTTGGCATCCTTAAGGCTGAAGGCGACCCCGAGATTTACCGTTTTGACTTTTCTCCTGATGACGGCACTCTGGACTATGGCACGCTGGGTCACCCGTCACTCAAGCGCCATGTGGCTATGGCCGGCGAACTGTCGCTTTACTTGAAGCAACTGATGAGTTGGTAATATTATTAAGGAGGATAGAAATAACGCACTCGGTGCTGGATTTGCACCGAGGGCGTTTTTAGGTTTAGACGTTTACCCGGCCTAGAAAGGCCGAGCTCACAGTTGCTTTTGATTAACGAATGGTCTGTCCGGCTGCGTTATACTTGATGCCGTCCTTCACGATAACAACCTGGCCGTTCTCGATGAACTTGAGAGCCTTGGGCTGCTTCTCGATGTTGAGGTCGTTAACGCCAGTGTGGGTGAGCTTAACCTCAACCTCGTTAGAGGCATCGCTGTAGAGGTTGTCGATCTCGCCGCCAACAACAGTCTCAACATAGGCGCGAACGCTGTAAACATATGAAACCTCCTCGCTGAGTGTAACTTCCACGTCAACGCTTGTTTCGTCGTTAACGTCGATGCTGCCCATGAGGCTCACAATCTTGTCACCAGCCTTCTTGTCTTGAGAGATGGTTACCTCGTCAATCCATACGCGGTTAGTTGTGCTGGGATAGCTGAACTCAACGTAAGACTCGGCAGCACCCTTGGTGAACTCGATGGTGTACTCCTGGAAGTCTTTACCCAGGGTTACTTCCTTGGTCTCAACGAGTTCCTGGCCGTTGTAGAGGTTCACTGTCACAACCTCGCCCTCGATCATCTGGCCGTACTGTGTAGCGGCCATCTTAACCTTGACTGTGAACTGGCCGTTGCTTGCGCTCAGGTCCTTGGCGGGGCTGGTGAGTGTAGCGGGATTTGACGAGAAAGGTGCGAGACCCAAGTAACCGTTGGCATAGAGGTGACCGTAAGCATACCAGCCGGCCTCGTTGGTGTACTTGTCGAGGTATTCCTGCAGTGAGGGGTATCCGGGCTGCTGGATTGTACCATCGGTGATGCCTGCGAAGTCCTCGTGGGCAACATTTACGGTCTGTTCTTCCTTGAGTGTCTCAACCTTGGCAAGCGAGAGCACGTAGCCGTTGGCGCCTTCAACGGCGGTCCAGTTGGCGGTGAAGCCATTCTCGGTCACGTTGGTAGCGTCGAGTGCAACGGGAGCGTCGATTGAACTTACAACTTTCACAACCTTAACCTCGTTAGAGTTGTCAGAGGATGCTGTGCCGTTGGTCGCGCGAACCACGAAGTAGTAGGTCTGAGCGGGATCAAGATTGCTCACCTTGTAGGAGCTGGCGGTAGAGCCCTGGATGAACTGGTTCTCGATAACATACACGGGAGCATTGTTGTCGTCCTTGGTGTAAACATCGAGATAGTATCCGGTTGAACCGCTAACGGTTGCCCAGCGTGCGGTGAACGATGTGCCGTCGGCCTGGGTGGGTTGCTTAGCAGTGGGTGCGGGGAAGAAGGCTGCGCTCTGCTCTACCTTGAGGTCGTCGATGAGCAGGCCGCTTGCTGCCATCGAAGCAGTGATCTTAATGTAAGTGGTGCTGTAAGTGCTTGCGCCGCTCACTACATAGCTCACCTCGTGCCACTCGTTGTCATAGACATAGTCGGTCACCTTGTCGCTGTAGTTGAGAGCGATGGCAAACATAGC
>JAZQPG010000235.1:0-3155 GCA_045628365.1 Sodaliphilus sp.
GTCGGCGCTCATGCCCAAAGCAGGTGAGAAGTGACCCAGCAGGCCGTGAACGGCGTCGATGGGGATTTCCCAGATGCGGAAGAAGCCCAGCACGTGGTCGATGCGGTAAGCGTCAAAGTACTGCGCCATCTTGGTGAAGCGTTTGATCCACCACTTGCAGCCGTCGGCGAGCATAGCGTCCCAGTTGTAGGTGGGGAAGCCCCAGTTCTGGCCGTTGGTCGAGAAAGCATCTGGCGGTGCGCCGGCCTGGCCGTTGGGGTTGAAGTACTTGGGCTCTACCCATGCCTCCACGCCGTCGCGGCTGATGCCGATGGGGATGTCACCCTTGAGGATGACGTTCTTGCTGCGTGCGTAGTCGTGAGCGCCGCGCATCTGCTTGTCAAGGATGAACTGGATGTAGTACCAGATGGCAACATCCTTGTACAGGCGGGTGCGGACGTTGGTCATCGCCTTGCGGTCCTCGTCGCTGAAGGTGCGGTTCTCGGGCCACTGGCTGAAGGTGGCTGTGCCGTACTGGTCACGATAGTGGCTGAAGGCTGCGTAGGGGACGAGCCACTCGGCGTTAGCGTCAAAGAATGCCTTGAACTCCTTGCTCTTGAGTACCTCGGCGCCTTCCTGGGCGTAGAGTTCCTTGAGGTAGCTGCGCTTGGCCTCGTTCACGCGCTCGTAGTCGATCTGGTCGAGCTCGTTGAGTTCCTTGCGCAGTTCTTCATAGTACTTGGCGCGCTTGCCGTCGGCAAGGACGGGAAGCTGGCGCAGGTCAACGTATTGGGGGTGCAGTGCATAGATGCTGATGCTGTTATAGGGGTAGCTGTCGCGCCAGGTGCCGGTGATGGTGGTGTCGTTGATGGGGAGCACCTGCAGCGCGCGCTGGCCGGTAGCGGCAACCCAGTCGATCATCGTCTTCAAGTCGCCAAAGTCGCCCACGCCGTAGCTGCCCTTGGTGCGCAGCGAGAAGATGGGGATCACGGTGCCCGCGACGCGAACGGGGCTCAGCGGGAAGTATGCCTTGTTCAGGTCGTATGCCACCATGTCGCCCGAGCGCATCGACGGCAGCGCCACGGTGCGGTTGTCGCCGTTCTCCCACACGGGAGCCTGGCCCTCGGCCATGATGATGAACTTGAACTCGATCATTGAAGTCTTGAACTTGGCGGCATCGAGAACGGCTACCCACTCGTTGGGGGCCTGCTCGGTCATCGCCACAGCCTTGACTGCGTCCCAGTCGCCCAGAACGGCGGTGTTGCCCACGATGGCAAGGCGCTCGCCGGCACGCAGCTGCGGAGCGCGCACCTTGAGCTGAACGGTCTGGCTGAACTTAACCTCGGCGGGAACGCCACACTCGCGCGCCGACACACACTGGGTGAAGGCCGATGAGTACAGGTAGCTGTCGCCGGGAACGTCGTTCCAGTGGTCATAGCTGGTGCACTTGGTGCCCTTCACCGATGTCAGGTTGAGCATGTGGGGCACTACAAGCCACTCGTGGCGCACGGTGTTCTTGCCGCGCTTCACGCTGTAGTAGTAGTTAACGGCCTTGCAGTCGTTTTCCACGTTGAGTTCGCACTTCCATTCCTTGCCGCTGGCAGTTTTCATAGCCACTTCCTGTGCCACCTGCTTGTTGCTGTCGAGCACATTAAGCACTACTTCCTCGCCGTAGACGGTCTTGTAGTCGATGTAGAATCTGAGTTTCATTGTTGTATCTTGTTTTTTCTTGTTCGTCAAGAGGTCATCACTGTGGGTAGTGAGTATTAGTTTTTTCAATGTGTAAAGTTACGATAAAAGCTGTTAATGGCGCAATATACATTGTATTAATAAACAGGATAAATAGTGCAATCGTTTGCGCTTGCGCCCGCGTGAGGGGCTAGGTAGCCACTTTAAAGGGCAATTGCAATTGAGTTGCAAAAATTTAGTTGTAACTTTGCACTCGGAAAATAATAACACGCTATATGAATAAGAAACAAAAGAAAATGATGTGGCGCATCATCGTCAGTGCCACGCTCACCGCCGGATTTGAATACTTCATCCCCGTGGACGGGTGGGTGAAGCTTGCCATCTTCGTGGGCATCTACCTGATCATCGGCTATGACATCCTGCGCAAGGCGTTGCTGGGAATGATGAACCGCCGCGTCACCGACGAGAATTTCCTCATGGTGGTTGCCACCCTGGGCGCCTTCTCGCTGGCCCTGTACGAGCACAGCGGAGACTATGTCGAGGCTATCGCCGTGATGCTCTTTTACCAGGTGGGTGAGTTCTTCCAGAGCTACGCCGTGGGCAAGTGCCGCAAGGACATCTCGTCGCTCATGGATATCAGGCCCGACTATGCCAACATTGAGACCCCCGACGGCAGCCTGGAGCAGGTTGACCCCGACGACGTGGAGGTGGGACAGGTGATCGTCGTGCAGCCCGGCGAGAAAGTGCCCATCGACGGCGTTGTCGTGGAGGGAGAGTCTACCCTCAACACCGCCGCGCTCACCGGCGAGTCGCTGCCCAGCGACATTGGCGTGGGTCAGGACATCGTGAGCGGCAGCATCAACATGACCGGTGTGCTCAGGGTGAAGACCACCAAGGAATTTGGCGAATCGACCGTTTCCAAGATACTTGAACTCGTGGAGGACAGTGCGTCGCACAAGTCTAAGAGCGAGGATTTTATAGCGCGCTTTGCACGCGTCTACACCCCCGCCGTGTGTTACAGTGCGCTGGCGTTGGCGCTGCTGCCACCCCTCGTGCTGCTGGCCATGGGCAATGCCCCCGGATGGGAGACATGGGTCTACCGTGCCCTCACGTTCCTCGTCATCAGCTGCCCGTGTGCGCTGGTGGTCAGCATCCCGCTGTCGTTCTTCGCCGGCATTGGCGGAGCAAGCCGCCAGGGCGTGCTCATCAAGGGCGCCAACATCCTGGAGCTTCTCTCCAAGGTCAAGACCGTGGTGATGGACAAGACCGGCACGCTGACGCTGGGCGTCTTTGAGGTCACCGCCATGCACGACGGCGAGGACCACGACAAGCAGGACGAGCAGGAGAAACAACGACTCATCGAGCTCGCAGCCCTCGTGGAGTGCGCGTCGAGCCACCCCATCAGCAAGAGCCTGCAGCGCGCCTATGGCAAAGCAATTGACCACAGCCGCGTGAGCGACATCAAGGAAATAAGCGGACACGGCATC
>JAZQPG010000236.1:0-3440 GCA_045628365.1 Sodaliphilus sp.
GTGAACAAAATACGCACTATGCTCCCCCACCGCTTCCCCTTCCTGATGGTGGACAAAGTGATTGAGGTGGGCGAAAACCACATCGTGGGCGTCAAGAACGTGTCAGGCAACGAGCCGTTCTTCACCGGTCACTTCCCCAGCGAGCCCGTCATGCCCGGCGTGCTCCAGGTCGAGGCTATGGCCCAGGTGGGCGGCCTGCTCGTGCTCAGCCAGGTCGAGGAGCCCGAGCGCTACTCTACCTACTTCATGAAGATCGACAACGTGAAGTTCCGCCAGAAGGTAGTTCCCGGCGACACCCTCATCTTCCACCTGTCGCTCATGTCACCCATTCGCCGCGGCTGCGCCGTGATGAAGGGATATGCCTTCGTGGGCGAGAAGATCGTGAGCGAGGCCGAGTTCATGGCCCAAATCGTTAAAAACAAGTAATACACGCACTATTTCATATAATCATGGATTACAAAGAATTGCAGCCTCTCGCTTGCATCCATCCCGATGCAGTGATAGGTAAAGAAGTTAAGATAGGTCCCTTCGTCACTATCGATGCCAACGTCGAGATAGGCGACGGCACCATCATCGACAGCAACGCTACCATCCGCTCGGGCGCACGCATTGGCAAGAACTGCCACATCCACTCCGGGGCAGTGATAAGCGACATTCCACAGGACCTCAAGTTCAAGGGCGAGGACACGCTGGCAATCATAGGCGACAACACCTCGATACGCGAGTTCGTGACCGTTCACCGCGGCACCGCGTCCAAGGGCAAGACCGTCATAGGCAACAACTGCCTGATCATGGCATATTGCCACGTGGCACACGACTGCGTCCTGAACAACAACATCATCATGAGCAATGCTGTGCAGCTCGCCGGCGAGGTGGAGGTTGACGACTTTGCCATCATCGGCGGAGGTTCGTTGGTTCATCAGTTCTCCCTGATAGGCAAGCACGTGATGATACAGGGCGGTTCAATCGTCAACAAGGACATCCCACCCTATTCAATGGTGGGACGCCAGCCCATCACGTTCGAAGGCGTGAACTCGGTGGGCCTTAGCCGCCGCGGTTTCTCCCGCGAACAGGTATATGCCATCCAGGACGTCTACCGCATGCTATACAATTCGGGACTGAACATCTCGGATGCACTGGCCAAGGTTGAGGCCGAGCTGCCCGCTTCGCCCGAGCGCGACGCGATTGTGACCTTCGTGCGCAACAGTAGCCGAGGCATCGTGCGCTGCGGCAAGTAAGGCAGCCCTTATACGGCCCGAGCATACAAACAATAACACTTGAGGCTTCCGCCTGCCACCGTGCAGCCGGAAGCCTCTTTCGCTACAACCGCCACAACCCGGGCAGGCAAAAGCCGACACAAACCGGTACAATCTGCACGGCGCCATTTTTTTTTCCTCACATGTCACTTTGTCGTTTGAAATAATTTATGTAAATTTGCATGACATATCATTGTGTGCCACAGCGCAGTGACTTCCGCCACTCACAACCACCCCGGCCAAGGGTAAAATCAGCGGAACACAGGACAAAAAAACTGACTTAACAACGAGACAACATGGCTTCAAAATATCTTTTCATCAACACGCGGGACGAACTGCTGCGACTCGACTGCACCAAGGTGGTGTACATGGAGGGCGACGGCAACTACACCAATATCATCCTGGCCAACAAAATCAAGACACCCATAGGGATGAACCTCTCCGAAATGCAGAGGCTCATCACCGAGAGCCGCAAGGAAAGGGCCTCGATATATGCCCGCATCGGCAAAAGATACATCATCAACCTCAAGTACCTGTACCGCATCAACACCCTGCAGCAAACGCTCACCCTGACCGACAGCGAGACGTTTGCTTATCAGCTCAAGGTGTCGAAGGAGGCGCTCAAGCAGCTCAAGGCAATGATTGTACAAGGCATCAAGAGCAGCAACAACAAGGAATAACATATCACACATCTATATATATAATGGAAATCATCATAGGAAGAGAAGTCGGAACCAAACGACTGCATGTCACTATTGACGGGAATAAAGAATTCAGCTTAGGCGATCCTGGTAGTGTGCCTCAAACTGTCAGTAAAACGCATTGCAAGCTCGTGATAGACGGCAAGAAGAATATCACCATCCAGAACATCAAGGATAATAACTGCACCTATGTCGACGGGGACCAGATAATACAAAAGAGCATAACACCCAACAGTAAAGTGCAGCTGAGTCCCAGCCGCTACACCTTGCCGCTCAAGGAAATCCTGAACAAGGCGGGATTGATAACAGAACCAGAACCTGGACAAGGGCAAAGGCAAGGACAAGGACCTGCTCCCCAAATCTACTCGCTGAGGCACCTCGAGGGAGTTTGGAAACAGTATGAGAGCGAGCGCCTTGCCGAGGCCAAGAGAAGGACCGAGGAAGCAGCAAAGCAACGCATGTGGCAAAGCGTGCGCTTCGCGTTGCTGGGTGTGGGCGCCTTGGTGACCGCGGTAGGTGCAGCCACCGAACCAATTATCCCCATCATCACCGGATTGATGACCATAGGCATTGCAATCTCAATGCTAATTAACGCACATAAAACAAGCAAGGAAGAACCGCTGGCAGCAGTTAACGCCAGGATTGACGACAAGTATCGCCAATATTACTGCTGTCCCAATCCCGAGTGCGGTCGCCCCTTCGGATACAAGAATTACCTCGACGTGAAGTTTATCAAGAAGTGCCCGGCATGCGGTTGCAAATACAGCGCCTAAAGGCTCACGGTTGCTGACGGCTTGCATCAACCTGCTATGCTGGAGTACATAGCACACACAGTGCTGTGACGGAGGGGCTGGCACTCGTCTAAATGACATTTTGTGGATTAAACCCACCATTTCCTACATTATACCATCAGGAATTTGCTCAAGCGATAAACCACCCGTAACTTTGCAACGTCAAAATAATAAACGCAACATCAACCACAATTAAACGAACCGTATTATGAACGACGAAAAAACAAAGGTAGTTACCAACAACGAAGTTACGAAACAGCAAACCATACCTCAAGGAGTTCCTGTTGCTGCAACAGCGAAGGGGGCTAGCGGAGCCACAGTGGCAGCGACAGCAATAGCTGCCGGTACTGCAGGTGCAGCCGCGGGAGTAGCTGGCGCAGCTTTTGCGCCCGGAATCGACCACGATGACGTCACTCCGGTTGACAACGAGCAAAAAGAAGAGACCACCTCGGCCAAGGGCAACAACGAGAGCCAGGAACAACACAGCAAGAGCCACGAGCAGCACAACAAGGACCAAGTGCAGCACAACGAGGACCACGAGCAGCACAACGAGGACCAAGTGCAACTCGATGAGGATAAGAGCAACAACCCTGGCAACTACCACAACGTGGCAAATGTGAAAGTCGAGGAAGAGGACAACACCTACACACCACTCGACCTGGACGGCGACGGCGAGACCGACGCCCTGGGAG
>JAZQPG010000237.1:0-10069 GCA_045628365.1 Sodaliphilus sp.
GTAATTTTATATTTTTTACAACCCGCGGCATTTCCCACGGGGGATGTATTATTGCCCCTAATCAAGCATAAACACGCAATACCATGGCTGAAACAAACGGAATTTGAGCTTGAAGATATAAGTTTATAGAGGAAAGGTAACAAAAAATTGCCACCCACGGCAACATAAGTCCATGAATTGTTCAACAAATTAAAGGTGGGTTCTATTATTTTTTTTGTTGTCCGGTAAAAACGTCGGAGACGTTAGAGGCTCGGAGAGTCTCATCTTCGATGTCACACGCCAAGCCATTGGGAGTTTAATCGACATGGGCCTCTGCCCCATCAGGTATCACAGAGAGAGGACCAAGCGCAAGCCCAGGTTGCAGTAGCGGCTTGACGGTTCGTCGCCGGCACGACTGGCCGTACGGCATCGCTCAGCATTACCATACCAGCCGCCACCGCGATTCACACGGCTATGCCCACTGGCCGGACCTATGGGATTCGTCTGAGCCTCAGTGCTATACTTACCATACCTGTCCTGGCACCACTCCCACACGTTGCCGCTCATATCATAGATGCCCAGCTCGTTAGGCTTCTTTTTTGCTACGGGATGGGTCGACCTTGTATCTTTAAACCCCAGCCACTTGAACTCACCGCTATTCTCCCAGTACCACGCAACTTCATCAATGTTGTCACTGCCGCTGTACTGGTAGCCACGGCTCTTCGTGCCACCACGGGCGGAAAACTCCCATTCTGCCTCACTGGGCAGGCGGAAACGCAGACCGGTCAAGGCATTCAGCTTTTTGATAAATTCCTGACAGTCATTCCACGACACCGTTTCCACTGGCAGGTTGTCCCCCTTGAAGTATGACGGGTTGCTGCCCATCACTGCCTTCCATAGCTCCTGCGTCACCTGGGTCTCGCCGATGTAGTAATCGTTCAGAGTCACCTGGTGCACCGGCTTTTCATCGCTGTCAGGATCCTTCTGCTCGGGCGTGGCTCCCATCGTGAACGTACCGCCCAGCACACCTATCATCGCAAATGACACGCCATTCACCGTGAACGAGCGCTTCGCCTCTAGCTCCGGGAACTTTGGGGGCACAGGGGGAGATACAACCTTAACAGTTGCTTCCCCGTTATTTTCACGGGGTTTCTCTACAATGGTTTCCTCCCCGTCATGAACAGTATTAGTATTCTCAATACCAGCCATGAACGCCTCGACCGACTGGGTGCGGCGGCTCTTGGTGAGCATCGCGGCCTCTATGGCGTTGACCACGGCAGGTGACACGCCACGCTCCACCAGTTTTCCCTTTGGCAGCCCTTCATCAATAATCTCGCTAGCCTCAGGCGGAGTCTCGCCGGTGAGGAGTTTGAACAGCGTAGCGGCAAGCGAGTAAACGTCGCTCTGGGGCGAGAATTCCTGGATGCCTTTCAGGCTGTATTGTTCCTGAGGAGAGTAGCCGCTGCTGATGCACACGTGTGTGGTCGTCTTTCCTCCTGCTTCCTCCACGTCATATTGCTTGGAGATACCAAAGTCGATGACCAGCACCTTGTGGTCCTCACGACGAACCATCAGGTTTGCGGGCTTGATGTCCAGGTGATTCACCTTCTTGCTGTGGATATAGGCAAGGGCATCGGCGGCTTCCTTGATGTAGCCCAGGGCCTCAGCCTCGGGGATGGCACCCCGACGCTTCACGACGTCGCCAAGCGAGCCGCCGTCGATATGCTCCATAACATAGTAAGCCGTGCCGTTTTCCTCAAACACGTTATACACCCTCACGATACCAGGATGATTGAGCTTAAAAATCGTCCTTGCTTCCCTGATAAACTTTTTACGGGCGTGGTCCACGGTATTGCGGTTGGCAGTCACTGGTACCGAGACCTGGCAGGTGTGCTCATCGCGCTCGCAATATTCAGCCAAGTAAAACTCCTTGATGGCCACCTTGCTATCAAGCATGGTATCCTCGGCAAGGTAGGTGATGCCGAAGCCACCCTGGCCCAGCACACCCAGTATCTTGTATCGATCGCCTAGCAGCATGGTGCCGTTTCTTAGGGTTGTATCCATATTATTATATATGTTTTCCAGTTCACATTATTATCTCCCGCAAAGGTAACAAAAAATTGCGACCCACGGCAACAAATCATAACACAATATAATAATAACACCCTCAAAAAGTGCTTAGTCACAACCAGTGGCAACCAGTGGCAGAAAAAAAATGAAAGTTTTTTTTGATTTATTATTGTATCGTTTAAAGTTTTTGTCTAAATTTGCAACTTCGTGCATAAATACAACTACAATTATAAACCAATAACAATGAAAAAGATCTTTACATTAGCATTAGTATGCTTGACAGCGTGGACTGCTGCGATGGCAGTGCCCGCTAAACCCGGCGTGCGTGCTTTGAAGCAAGCCGACGGCTCAACTATCCATGTGCAGCTCGCAGGTGACGAGTGGCACCACAGTTATGTAACTAGCGAGGGCTACACAGTGAGCCTCAACGACGACGGCAACTTCTATTACCGCACCGCTAACGGCATCAGCACCGTGCAGGCCCATGACGCAGCCAACCGCACAGCTGCCGAGAAGCAGTTTGTCGCAGCCAACAGCGACCAGATGACCCTGCAGTCACTGTTCACCGACACACAGAGCGCCCGCCGCAGCAAGGCCCTCGTGGCACGCAAGGCCAGCCAGGTGCCCCAAACAGGTGCTCCCCACGTTCCGGTTATCCTCGTCAACTACAAGGACAAGAAGTTCGTCAGCAGCGACCCCGTGACTGTGTGGAAACAGCAAATCAGCAACCCCAACGAGGTGAGCGTTTACCAGTACTTCGTTGACCAGTCGTTTGGCAAATATACTCCCCAATTCGACATCTTAGGTCCCGTTACCCTTGCCAACAACCGTTCTACCTATGGCGGCAACGACTCTTATGGTAACGACAAGGGCGTGGGCAAGATGGTAGCCGAGGCTTGCCAGGGACTGCCCACAAGTGTGGACTGGACCAAGTATGACAACGACGGCGACGGCGTGGTCGACGTGGTTATCGTGCTCTATGCAGGCGATGGCGAGGCTTCAAGCTATGCCAGCGACGCTGCCAATGCTGTGTGGCCCTGCCAGTGGGACCTTGCAAGCAGTGACTATGGCAAAAACATCTCGCTCGACAGCAGAACCATCTCGAAGTTTGCTGTGTTCAACGAGGTGAACGGTAGCGACCGCACCAAGATTGACGGTATAGGCACCTTCTGCCACGAGTTCTCTCACTGTCTCGACCTGCCCGACTTCTACTGCACAAACTATGGCAACTACTTCGGCATGGGTAGCTGGAGCCTCATGGACTTTGGTAGCTACAACAACGACGGCTACACCCCCTGCGGCTACACCGGCTATGAGCGTGAGTTCATGGGATGGTACAAGATGCCTACCCCCAATGAAGGCGACAAGATCACCACTCAGCCCGTTGCTAACGGTGGTACTGCCTACAAGATTCCCACTCCCAATGCCAACGAGTACTTCGTGGTCGAGAACATCCAGAAGAGCGGCTGGAACAAATATGCTCCCGCTGCCGGTTTGCAGATTACCCACGTCACCTACAACGCCACCAAGTGGAGCAACAACACTGTAAACAACAGCAATCCCCAGTGCATGACCATCATGCCTGCCGACAACAACCTCAAGATGACATACTCTTACGGAAGCTACTATCTTGACGAGGCCAACGAGGTGGGCGACCTCTATCCTTATAATGGCAACAACGAGTTCACTGCAACGTCAAAGCCCGCAGCAAAACTCAACAACACCACCGGTTACCTTGACAAGCCCATCACCGAGATTACCCAGAACAGTGACGGCTCGGTAAGCTTCTATTATGTAAAGGGTTCTGAACCCGAACCCGCCTATGATGCTCCCGTGGCAAAAGCTGCTACCGAAGTGGGCGCAACTGGCTTCACTGCTAACTGGGACGCCTGCGACGGCGCATTGAGCTACATTCTCAAGGTCAATGCCAAGGGTAACTATGAGAACATCCTCTCTGAGTCATTCGCTAAGTGTACTACCGAGGGCTCCTCTAATGTAGGCTCGAGCCTCAACAACTACATGGACAACACCGGCTGGACCGGAAGCAACGTCTTCACCGCTGTGGGCGGCCTTCGCCTGAGCTCTTCAAAGAACGCCGGCACGCTCACTTCTCCCGCCCTCGACCTCACCAACAGCGGCACCGTGATGACTGCAGTGATCAAGGCTAAGGCTTATGGCAGCGACACCAACTGTACACTCACCATGAAGCTGGGTGCAACAACCAAGACTATAACCTGTGCCGACGACAGCGAGGAAACCTATGTCGTGACATTTGACTGCGCCGAGAATGCAACCCAGAAGCTGTCCTTATCTACAGTAGCCAAGAAACGCATTGTCATCACCGGCCTTGACATCTACAGCGGTGACGCCAGCGACATCGCAACTGCTCCCGCTAAGGCAGCAAGCGAGACTCGCACCGGCAACGAGATCCTCGTGACCGGCATCACTGGCACCAGCTATGCAGTGACAGGCCTTGAGGCTTCAAGTGACTACACTTATACTGTAAAGGCTGTTTATGCCGGCGCTATTGAGAGCGATTGGTCTAACCTCATGAAGGTTACCACCACCGCTCCCGCAAGCCTTCCCTTCGACGTCAACAATGACGGCGTGGTTGACGTGATCGATGTCAACTGCATCCTCATGGTTATCATGAACGAGGAATCTCCTGCTACATTCGAAGGACGCGCCGACGTCAACCACGACGGTGTGGTTGACATCATTGACATCAACAACGCTGTGATGGCAGTAATGCACCTTGAGTGATATAACACCCACTGACTATAACAGCCGCCGCGCCTTCTCCAGGGTGCGGCGGCTTTGTTTTGCTACCGTCACGTCAAGGAGTGCCGCCTCCCCACGTCATGTCCATTTTTTCAAAGTGGTTTTTGGGGAAGTGAGATAAAAGTGGTACCTTTGCGCTATGCAATGGAACGAGATACTAGAGTTTGCCCGTGAGCACCGCGACGACGACTTGACCAAGCTGGCGCTGCGTGCCTCCTCATTTCCCGACGTGGACATGACGCTGGTGCTGCAGCAACTGGCAGGATGGCGCATCGCCCAGGCCAAGCAGCCGCTATGGGCCGGGACACCGGGCATCGTCTACGGGCCGCAGTTGGCCATGGAGCAATGCTCGTCACAGGCCACCGCGCTTTACAAGGCCGCCCTGGTGCAGGGCGACTCGCTGTGTGACCTCACCGGCGGGCTGGGCGTGGACTTCGCCTTCATGGCGGCAGGACGGCACGGCACCTACGTGGAGCGCCAGGAACACCTGTGTGACATCGCCCGTCACAACTTTGCAGTCCTGGGCCTTGACGCCGAGGTAATCAACGGCGACGGCACGCGCTATCTCGAGACCATGCCGCTGGTTGACACCATCTACATCGACCCGGCACGGCGCGACAAGGCAGGCAACCGCGTGTTTGCCCTTGGAGACTGCACCCCTGACGTCACCACCCTTGCACCGCTCATGCTCGAGAAAGCCTCTACCGTCATCATCAAGCTGTCGCCCATGCTCGGCCACCGCGCCGCCGTGGCACAGCTGCCCGGTGTTGAACAGGTGCACATCGTTAGCACGCGGGGCGAGTGCAAGGAGCTGCTGCTGGTGCTCAAGCGAGGACATCAGGGCGACGTCACCATGCATTGCGTCAACGACGACCAGTCCATGCTGTTCACCCTGGGCGAAGAGACAGCGGCAAGCGCCCCGGTGTGGGACGAGAAGGGCGTACCTCAATTCCTCTATGAGCCTAACGCGTCCATCATGAAAGCCGGATGCTACAACCTGCTGGCAAAACGCCTGGAGCTGCAGCTCGTGAGCGCCGACAGCCACCTGTTGGTGGGTGACAGGGCGGTCGACAACTTCCCCGGCAGGGCATTTGCAGTGCAGGCCATAGGCTCGATGAACAAGCGCGAACTCAAAGCCCTCATGGCAGGCATCTCGCAAGCCAACGTGGCTGTGCGCAACTTCCCGCTCAAAGCGCCCGACCTGGCACGACGCCTCAAAGTGAAAGACGGAGGCCACACCTTCATCATCGGCACCACCACATCCAGCGGCCGCCATGTCCTGTTTAAAGCAACACGGCTATGACCAAGAAACTAGTATTCATAGCATTATCCATCATGATGGCAGCGGTTGCCAGTGCACAGGCTCACGAGGTCGACAGGTGCGGCGTGATCAAGCGACTGGATGCGCCCCGCAGCATCATGCTGGTGTTCACCGGCCACTACAGCCCAGAGGACAACGGCTACACCGAGAACTTCGACGGCATCGAGACCGTGCTCGACGTCCTTAAGGAGAAAAACGTCAAAGCCAGTTTCTTTCCCACAGGCATCACCATGGCACAGCCACGCTACGACAAGAGCATCAGGCGCATCATCGACGAGGGACACTACCTCTCGGGCCACTCCTATGCCCACCTGCTGCTCTACGACGGCAAGAAATCGCTAGTAACACGCGACACGGTGGCCGCCGACCTGCGCCTCATGGAGCAACAGCTTGAACGCTACGGCCTTGACCGCCAGGACTACAACATCATGATGCCACCTTACGAGACCACCAGCGTGGAGACCGCCCGCTACTACCTTGACGAGGGTTACACCCTGATATGCCCCACCGACGGCATCATCAGCAACATGGACTGGACACGCCCCGGCACACCGGCCTACCGCAGCGCCAGCGACATCCTCGAGCAGCTGTGGCAATACGAGAAAGCCCACGGCCTAGACGGCGTCATCCTCCTCATCCACGCCATGAACTACCCCTGGCGCACCCCCGACGACCGCCCCTACAACTACCTACCCCAAATCATCGACCACCTCCGCTCCCAAGGCTACACCTTCACCCTTTTTCAAGAGGACTAGAGAGGTTAGCTCGGTTAGCTCCCTTTTAACACAATGATTTTTCACACCCCGTTAAACTATCAACTCCTCCTTATTTATAATCTCTTCGCCAATCTCGTCCAATCACGTCCTCTACCATCCTCTGCTGTCCTCTTTTTAGTCCTCTGCTATCCTCCTCCCCATCCAACCAAAACCCAAGAAATGCCATGAAATTCCGTATTTTTAGACTTTTAAACCATTAAACCTCTAGAGTTTTAATAAAATTCATTAACTTTGTAGTTTGAAATAGAGTAAATTAAATTTTTATCAATTATATGAACAATTTAGCTACTGTATACGACCCCAAGGCGGTCGAGGACAAATGGTACAAGTACTGGGAGGAGCATGACCTGTTCAAGTCTACCCCCGACGAGCGCGAACCTTACACTATCGTTATTCCCCCACCCAACGTGACAGGTGTGCTGCACATGGGCCACATGCTCAACGAGACCATCCAGGACATCCTGGTGCGCCGTGCACGCATGGAGGGCAAAAACGCGCTATGGGTACCCGGTACCGACCACGCATCAATCGCTACTGAGGCCAAGGTGGTTACCCGCCTGGCTCAGCAGGGTATCAAGAAGACCGACCTGAGCCGTGACGAGTTCCTGGGCCACGCCTGGGACTGGACCCACGAGCACGGCGGCATCATCCTGCAGCAACTGCGCAAGGTGGGTGCTTCTTGTGACTGGAGCCGCACATCGTTCACCATGGACGAGGTGCGCAGCGAGAGCGTTCTCAAGGTGTTTGTTGACCTCTACAACAAGGGCCCCATCTATCGCGGCGGGCGCATGGTCAACTGGGACCCCAAGGCCCTGACCGCACTGAGCGACGAGGAGGTTGTGTACAAGGAGGAGCACAGCAAGCTGTTCTACCTGCGTTACAAGATCGTGGGCGAGGACGGTTATGCTATCGTGGCTACCACACGCCCCGAGACCATCATGGGCGATACCGCGATGTGTATCAACCCCAACGACCCCAAGAACCAGCACCTGCGTGGCAAGAAGGTCATCGTGCCTCTCGTGGGCCGCGAGATTCCCGTCATCGAGGACGAGTATGTTGACATTGAGTTCGGTACAGGTTGCCTCAAGGTAACTCCCGCTCACGACCCCAACGACTACATGCTGGGCGAGAAATACAACCTGCAGAGCATCGACATCTTCAACGACAACGGTACGCTGAGCGAGGCTGCCGGCATGTACGTGGGCATGGACCGCTTCGACGTGCGCAAGCAGATTGAAAAAGACCTCGAGGCCGCCGGCCTGCTCGAGAAGGTAGAGGCTTACGAGAACAAGGTGGGTTACAGCGAGCGCACAAGTGTTGCCATCGAGCCCAAGCTCTCTATGCAGTGGTTCCTCAAGATGACCGACCTGGTTAAGCCCGCACTCAAGGCCGTCATGGAAGACGACATCAAGTTCTATCCCGCTAAGTTCAAGAACACTTACCGCCACTGGATGACCGACACCAAGGACTGGTGCATCAGCCGCCAGCTGTGGTGGGGTCACCGCATCCCCGCTTACTTCCTGCCCCAGGGCGGATATGTAGTAGCCGAGAGCATCGAGAAGGCTGTGGAACTGGCTCGCGAGAAGACCGGCAACGCCGCTCTCACCGCTGCCGACCTGCGTCAGGACGAGGACTGCCTCGACACCTGGTTCAGCTCATGGCTGTGGCCCATCTCGCTCTTTGACGGTATCAACAACCCCGGCAACGAGGAGATGAAGTACTACTACCCCACTACCGACCTCGTGACTGGCCCGGATATCATCTTCTTCTGGGTAGCGCGCATGATCATTGCCGGATATGAGTACATAGGAGAAATGCCCTTCAAGAACGTTTACTTCACCGGTATCGTTCGTGACAAGCTGGGTCGCAAGATGTCTAAGTCACTGGGTAACTCACCCGATCCCCTGGAGCTCATCGACCGCTTCGGTGCCGACGGTGTGCGCATGGGTCTCATGCTTGCCGCTCCCGCTGGCAACGACATCCTCTATGATGACGCACTGTGCGAGCAGGGACGTAACTTCAACAACAAGATTTGGAACGCATTCCGCCTGGTTACCGGTTGGGAGGTTGCCGACATCGAGCAGCCCGAGCACAGCCGCCTGGCAGTAGAGTGGTTCCAGAGCACACTGGATAACACCTTGGCCGAGGTTAAGGACCTCTTCTCTAAGTTCCGCCTGAGCGAGGCGCTGATGGCTATCTACCGCCTCTTCTGGGAGGAGTTCTCGGCATGGTACCTCGAGACTATCAAGCCCGCTTACCAGCAGCCCATCGACCGCAAGACCCTCGACGCAACGCTCGGTTTCTTCGACAGCCTGCTGCGCATGCTGCACCCCTTCATGCCATTCATCACTGAGGAGCTGTGGCAGCACATCAGCGAGCGTGCTGAGGGCGAGAGCATCATGTATGCACGCATGCCCGAGGCCGGAGAGCCCAACGCTGAGTTGCTCAAGGCTGTTGCCGAGGCTAAGGAAATCGTTACCGGCGTGCGCAACGTGCGCAAGTCAAAGAACATCCCCAACAAGGAGGCCCTGAGCCTGCAGGTTGTGGGCGAGTTCAGCAATCCCTGCAAGACCATCATCGCCAAGCTGGCCGGTCTGGAGACCATCGACAGCGTGGAGACCAAGGATGCCACCGCAGCTTCGTTCCTCGTGGGTACTACCGAGTTTGCAGTGCCCCTGGGCAACAACATCAACGTCGAAGAGGAAATCGCTAAGCTTGAAGCCGAGCTAAAGTATACCCAAGGCTTCCTCGCATCGGTTGAGAAGAAACTGAGCAACGAGCGCTTCGTGGCAAATGCTCCCGAGGCAGTTGTTGCCGGTGAGCGCAAGAAGCAAGCCGACGCACAGAGCAAGATCGCAACCATCCAGGAGGCAATCGCAGCCCTCAAGAAGTAACAATCCCCATCCCGGGCACATGCCCGGGATTTCCGGCAACTCCTGACATTCCGGAATAGCCTATGAGAAGCAAAATATTGGCATTTGCTCCTAATGCACTTTCTGGGATAAATCGAGTAGGAGGAAAACGAAGTAGTTTTCTTCCTACTTTCGTTTTCCGACCTCTCACACCACCGTACGTGCCGTTCGGCATACGGCGGTTCCTATTTTGGATTCCATTCGAGATATGAATCCATAAGACACCTATA
>JAZQPG010000238.1:0-7892 GCA_045628365.1 Sodaliphilus sp.
GGAGCGTGCCGGCAGGTACGCTACGCCAAACGATAGTTTGGCTAATAACCCCGTACGTGCGTAAGGAGCGAGGAGAGGAGCGTGGAGGAGCATGGGGGAGCGTGCCGGCAGGTACGCTACGCCAAACGATAGTTTGGCTAATAACCCCGTACGTGCGTAAGGAGCGAAGCGACTGGAGAACGTGCGGGGTTAGAACAAAGGGGCGAAGCCCTTCCGCTCTCCCCGAAAGGGGGTTTCAATCCCATCAATACAACAAACCGCGCTGACGCGCACCCCATCATTAAAACATACCGTGCCGACACACACACCCATCATTACAACAAACCGCGCTGACACACAAACCGGTTTAGCAACAAAAACGTTCGTCACAAAAAGCGACGTAAATCACATATACACAACAAATTACGCCACTTTTTAGTGACGAAACTTTTTGCGTTTCATGCAAGAGCCCCCGCCTCATCACGGCTCACATATTAAAATCTTTCGTCACAAAAAAGTGACATAAAACGCTATGCTACTGAGAGTTAAGCTACTTTTTTGTGACGAACTGTTGTTGCGTTTATTGTTGTGATTGCCGTGAAACCCCCGTTATCGCCGGGGGGATGGTGCTGTGACAGAGTCACCGCACACGAGTACCGCTCCCATGGGAGAGAGTTCATGAAAAAAAAAAAATACCCGCCATGTTGCGTGCTTGCATGTAACATGATAGGGCGTATGTCTCCCAGTGTAGTATACTGTGAGTAAAGGTGGTGCAAAGTTACAACATGGTTCAGGCATTTCCATGCATCAACCGCGCAAACACCAGTGTTTACTGGGGTTCCAGCGAGATTACATGGCATAAACAGAGAGTTTTTTTTAAAAACGTTCGTCACAAAAAAGTAGCCTAAACATCTTTGAATCAACGCATAACGTCACTTTTTTGTGACGAACTTTTTTGAAAAATCCCCTAAAAAACGGGTGCTAGCCACCTTAGCGGCTTGGAATTAACATTTGATTTTTCATTAGGTAACTATACACCAATGGGGGAGGTAACGGCAGAAACTGGCTAAAGACTGACAGAAATTAGAGCTTTATCTGCGTGAGATGGTCGCATTGTATAGCTACGGTTGGTTATTGTTCGATCTGTTGAAGTTTCTGGCCCTCGCCCAGTTTGTAGTAGATGTTGCGCAAGGCGTTTTTCACTTCTTCGTTTGAAGGATCAAGCTGATAGGCTTTCTCAAGGTAAGGCAACGCCTGACGATAGAGAGGATTTACCTTCTCAGCCAGTTTGCGTCCTGACAGGCGGGGGAATTTCTCGGGTATTGAAGTAGCCTCGTTGTAGTAGTAACGACCCATGTTGAACTGTCCCTGCGGACTGTCGGGGTCCAGTTCCACGCATTTCTTGAAATACTCGTGGGCCTGCTCCATTCCCTGCTGGTGCTCAACAACCACACCCTTGAGATTGAAAATCTCAGCGTCACTGTCGTTGACCGCGATAATCTCGTCGAGCAGCACATTGGCTTTGTCAAATTCCTGCTTGTTGATGTTGTCGTTGATGAGGATGCGAACGTACTGGGGTCCGTCGCTCCCATGCTGCTGATAGGCTTCCTGGGCGAGCTTGATGATTGCGTGCTCGTCGCCCAATGCCGAGAGACACACGAGCGCATAGTCGAAGCATTCTTTCTTGACATAGCCATGCTTGCGTGCCTTCTCAAAGTACTTGACGGCTCCTGCGTTGTCCGACTTTTGCCACATGGCAAGGGCCTGATAATAGCGGGTCTGCCCCACCACAGAGTCAGGCAAAGCGTTTATTCCGAGGCGCGAAGGCATGTCACAAAAGATTTCCCACGACTTGAGGGCACCGTCCCAGTCCTTTACGTTGTACAGTTCGCCGCCCATGACGTTGTAGTCATGATGGTGACTGATGATGTTCTTGATCACCTCGGCCGAGTATTTGGTCTTGAACTTCCTGTTACCGTTCTTATCGAGTTTAGCATTGCCGTTCTTATCGAGTTCATAAACGGTGTCGAGCGGCAGAGAGCGCAGGTAGGCATCATAGCCATCGATGAGAGCATGCCCCATGGCCTTCACGTCCACCTTCTTGCCCACAGCCTTCGAGTCCATGCACTTGTCATAGTAGCCATACTGGAGCTTGCCTTGCAGATACCAGGTCTCGGCAAGGTTCATGGTCTCCTCGCTCTTGAGGGCAGGTGCCAGCGTGTTGATGGCATTCTTATAGACATCAGCTGTGAGGGTGAGCGAACTGATTTTCTTTTTTACATCGCCCAGTATGCGCTGCTGTGCTACAGCAGTGCTGGCGCATGCCACGGCGACGGTCAGTATTAATGCAATGCGTTTCAAAACAGAATTGAAGTTTTTAATGCCGGTTAATGTGAATAGAAATAGCGTGGAAGTTGATGATTTAAAAACTTGTAAAAGCGCTGCACCGCGCGTGTGTGAACGCGAGTGCAGCGCCAGTATTTACACAGTTGTGAATTACTTCACATTCTTGAGGTTCTCAAGCTGGTACTCGATGTTATCGAGCAGGCTAGCAGCCTGTGAGTCGGGAGCCTTTTCCTTAGCCTCGCGAAGAACCGATGCAGCCTCCTCAAACAGGGGGATAAGCACGGGAGCAAGCTCCTTGTCGTTCTTGTCGGGGTTAGCGTCAATATAAGCCTTAGCCTTATTAACGAGGCAGCGACCATAGTCGAAGTAAGCGTTGCCAAATCCCATACCCATTGACTTCTTGAAGTACTCGGCAGCAGCGTCATGACCCTTCTCCTGCTCTACAACGAATCCCTTGATGTCATAGATGAAACCGTTGTTCTCGGCGGGAATCAGCTTGTCAACATAAGCGTTAGCCTCGTCAAACTTCTTGTCGTTAACGTAGTTTTGAACGATGTTGGCGATACAAGCGTTTCTCACGTCGCCCACGCCATACTGGTCAAAGCCCAGCTCCATAGCCTTCTTGGTGAGCTCGTAACCGCTAGCATAGTTCTTGATCTGGAATGCAGCATAGCCCTGCATGAAGAGGATGTTGCCAAAGTCCTTGTCGGGAACAACATAGCCACGTTCCTTAGCCAGGTCGCTCTTGAGAGCCTTGGCATAAGCACCGTAAGCGCTATAAGCCTTCTCAAACTCGTTAGCCTGGAAGAATGCATCACCTGCGCTGCCGAGGCCGGGGATGTGACTTACCAGCAGGTCCTGGATCTCCTTAGAATATTTCACCTTGAACTTGGGCTGTCCGGTCTTCTTGTCGATCTTGGGCTCACCGGTCTTCTTGTCTACCTCGATAATGGTGTCAAGGGGCAGAGCCTTGTTAAGGATATCTACAGCCTCAACGATGAGGTTGGCACGCTCGGTTGCAGTGACATCAGCAGCATTGGGGTCTTTTACCTTTGCGAGCTGGAAGTCAGCCTCCATTTTGTCATACTTTGCGATGGCGTCCTTGCCCTGATTGAACAGGGTAACCACGTCCTGTGCCGATGCGCTACCAGCGAGCATCGATGCACATGCGAAGAAAAGAATTGATTTTTTCATTGTTCTATAAGTTTAATTGGTTTATTTATTCGTTATTATTGTCTTGAGCCTCGGTTTCCTGAGTCTCGTCGTTTTCATTGTCGCCGGCAACGGTTTCCTCGGCGTTAACCTCGGGAGCATTCTCGTCCTGAGCAGCGAATGCATGTTCCACGCTCAGCTCGTCGGTTGCCTCGGGTTCGGTGTCAACCTTGCAAACTGATGCAATCTCATCGTTCTTGCGCTCCAGGTTGATGAGTCTCACGCCCTGGGTTGCACGTCCCATCACGCGGAGGTCCTTAACACGCAGGCGAATGATGATGCCGCTCTTGTTGATGATGACTACATCGTTGCCGTCGTTGACGTTGCGTATCGAGATGAGCTTACCGGTCTTCTCGGTGATATTCATCGTCTTGACACCCTTGGCGCCGCGGTTGGTAACGCGGTAGTCCTCGAGCTTGCTGCGCTTACCCATACCCTGTTCCGATACCACGAGAACGTCGTCCTGGGTGTTAGCACGCATGCAGATCATGCCTATCACTGCATCGTCGGGACCGTCGAGAGTCATACCACGCACACCGGTTGCCGTGCGGCCCATGACGCGTACATTGGACTCGTTGAAACGGATAGCGCGTCCGTTGCGGTTAGCGAGGATGATCTCGCTGTCGCCCTCGGTCATCACTGCGCCAACGAGGGTGTCGTCATCAAGGATATTGATTGCACGAACGCCATTAGTGCGGGGACGAGAGAAGTCCTTGAGGCTGGTGCGCTTAACGACACCGTTCTTGGTGGCAAACATGATGTAGTGCGACTCGTTGTACTCGGGATCGAGCAGCTTGGTGGCGCGCACGAATGCCAGGATGCGGTTCTCGGGGCCAAGGTTGAGCAGGTTCTGTATAGCACGGCCCTTGCTGTTCTTTGAGCCCTCGGGGATTTCAAATACTCGCAGCCAGTAGCAACGTCCCAGTTCGGTGAAGAAGAGCATGTAGTTGTGGTTGGTTGCCTCATATACGAACTCGATGAAGTCCTCGTCGCGGGTGTCGCTGCCCTTGGCTCCCACGCCACCGCGATGCTGAGCACGGTACTCGCTGAGCGGTGTACGCTTGATGTAGCCAAAGTGCGAGATGGTGATGATCATGGGATCGTCGCTGTAGAAGTCCTCAGCGTTCATCTCGTCGGCCGAGTACTCGATGACGGTCTTGCGCACGTCGCCAAACTTTTCTTTTACTTCAATGAGCTCGTCGGTGATGACCTTGCGGCACACAGCGGGATCGTTGAGGATAGACTCGAGGAATGCGATGGTCTTCATCAGTTCTTCCAACTCGTCGCGCAGCTTGTTCTGCTCGAGATTGGTGAGCTGGCGCAGGCGCATCTCCACGATAGCGCGTGTCTGAACCTCGTCGAGGCCGAAGCGCTCTCCCAGTCGGTTCATTGCCTCATCGGTGGTCTTGCTGCTCTTGATGATAGCAATTACCTCGTCGATGTTGTCGCTGGCCACGATGAGTCCTTCGAGGATGTGGGCACGGTCCTTGGCTTTCTTGAGCTGGAACTTGGTGCGGCGTATCACCACGTCGTGGCGATGATCCAGGAAGTACTGCAGCAGTTGCTTCAGGTTAACGGTCTGCGGGCGTCCGTTGACGAGACACACGTTGTTGACGCTGAATGATGACTGCAGCTCGGTCATCTTGTACAGTTTGTTAATTATAACGTTGGCATTCTGGTCTTTCTTAACGTCGACCACGATGCGCATACCATGGCGGTCGCTCTCGTCGTTAACGTCGCTGATGCCTTCGATTTTCTTTTCCTCAACCAGTCGTGCGATTGACATGATGAGCTCGCGGCGGTTCACGTTATAAGGAATCTCGGTGATGACAATCTTATCGTGTCCGTGCTCGCTCTCGATCTCGGTCTTACCACGCACCACGATGCGGCCGCGACCGGTCTCAAAGGCGTCTTTCACACCCTGGTAACCATAGATGATGCCGCCGGTGGGGAAGTCGGGAGCCTTTACATACTCCATGATGTCCTCTACCTCCATCTCGGGATTCTCGAGAAGAGCGACACATCCGTCAATACACTCGTTCAGGTTGTGGGGAGGCATGTTGGTTGCCATACCCACCGCGATACCGCTTGCACCGTTCACCAGCAGGTTGGGGAACCTGGTGGGGAGCACTGTGGGCTCGCTCAGGGTGTTGTCAAAGTTAGGTACGAAGTCTACGGTGTCCTCGTCGAGGTTGTCCATCATGAGCTCGCCCATCTTGCCCAGGCGGGTCTCGGTGTAACGCATCGCAGCGGGGCTGTCACCGTCGATTGAACCATAGTTACCCTGGCCGTCGACCAGCGGATAACGCATCACCCAGTCCTGGGCGAGTCGCACCATTGCATAGTAGACCGAGCTGTCACCATGGGGATGGTACTTACCGAGCACATCACCCACGATACGCGCCGACTTCTTGTAAGGTGCGTTGGAGAAGTTTTTCAACTTCGCCATACCGAACAGTACGCGGCGATGAACGGGCTTGAAACCGTCACGCACATCAGGCAAGGCTCGGGCCACAATCACCGACATTGAGTAGTCGATGTAGGATTGCCTCATCTCCTGTTCGATGTTGATCTCTAAAATACGATCGTTGTTCATAATTCTGTTTAGTTTTTTATCAATTTAATGACACCGCAACGCAGGCTCTCTTGGCCCAAGGCTGTCACGCATGCCACTTCCATTAAAATAACTTACAAATGTAAGCATTTTTTCGCACATTTCAGCATGATCGGGGCGTTAATTTTTGTTTTCGTTGGCACAATTGTTGCAATAAACTCAATAACGCGCCTCAGCACCACATGCAGGCCCTGTAAAAATGCCTCATTTGGTTACTTTGACGCACAAACTTATTTTAGGTTTAAACGACTATGAACAAATTCAAATATATCAACGCTATCGAGTATAGCCTGCAACGCAAGCCGGAAGCACCGGTGGCAGGGCTCGACTACCCCGACGACGAGGACGATGACCTGGTCGATGAGCCTCATGGTGACTCTCAACCATCTTCACCGGCGGGCGAGAAGCACACACAGCGACGAAATGTCACTAAAGGTGACAATAATGGCACACCTGTCATTGACAAATATGGCAAAGACATCACCATGGCAGCATCCAACGGTGAACTCGACCCCGTGGTTGGGCGAGAAAAGGAAATCGAGCGACTGGCCCAGATCCTGAGCCGACGCAAGAAGAACAACCCGGTCCTCATTGGCGAGCCCGGTGTGGGCAAGAGCGCCATCATCGAGGGCCTGGCCAAGCGCATCATCGACCGCAAGGTGGCACGTGTGCTCATGGACAAGCGCATCGTGGCGCTCGACATGGCGTCGGTGGTGGCCGGGACCAAGTACCGCGGCCAGTTTGAGGAACGCGTCAAGGCTATCGTGGACGAGTGTGCCAAGCACCCTGAGGTAATCCTTTTCATCGACGAGATACACAACATCGTGGGCGCCGGCAATGCCAGCGGATCGATGGACGCAGCCAATCTGCTCAAGCCAGCCCTGGCACGCGGTGAGTTCCAGTGCATCGGAGCCACCACGCTCGACGAGTATCGCAAGAACATCGAGAAGGACGGAGCCCTGGAGCGTCGTTTCCAGAAGGTGATCGTTGACCCCACCTCGGCCGAGGAGACCCTTGAGATACTTCACAACATCAAGGACGTGTATGAAAGCCACCACGGCGTGACCTACACCGAGGCCGCACTCGAGGCTTGTGTCAAGCTCACCGACCGCTACATCAGCGACCGTTTCTTCCCCGACAAGGCCATCGACGCACTGGACGAGGCTGGATCTCGTGTCCACATATCTAAGGTTGTCGTACCCAAGGAGATAAGCGACCTTGAAGAAAGCATCGCGCTGGCCCAGGAAAACAAGTTCCGCGCCGTGCAGGAGCAAAACTTTGAAAGCGCCGCCAACTACCGTGACCAGCAGGAACGCCTCAAGCTGGAGCTTGAATATGCCAAGCAGAAGTGGGAAGAGGAACTGGACAACAAGCGCGAGACAGTGGACGAAGCCGACGTTGCCGAGGTGGTGGCTCTCATCACCGGAGTACCCGTGCAGCGCATCGCTCAGGCCGAGGGAATCAGACTGCTGGGTATGGGCGACGAACTCAAGAAACTCATCATAGGCCAGGACGAGGCAATCGACAAGATCGTGCGCGCCATTCGCCGCAACCGTGCCGGACTGCGCGACCCCAACCGTCCCATCGGCTCATTCATGTTCCTGGGTCCCACTGGCGTGGGCAAGACCTTGCTGGCCAAGCGTCTGGCTGAGTTCCTGTTCAACTCGCCCGATGCCCTCATTCGCATCGACATGAGCGAGTACATGGAGAAGTTCAACGTGTCGCGCCTCGTGGGAGCACC
>JAZQPG010000239.1:0-2699 GCA_045628365.1 Sodaliphilus sp.
GTACTTCACGGGCCACTATCCCACGCCCGGCGGCTATCGTCTTGCTGCTCAGTCGTTTGTGATGTGGCATGAGAATAATTGATAATTGACAATTGATAATTAACAATGAATACAAAATTCATCTTCGTGACGGGCGGAGTCGTCTCCTCCCTTGGCAAAGGCATCATATCGGCCTCTGTCGGCAAGCTGCTCCAATCGCGCGGCTACAAAGTGACCATCCAGAAGTTTGACCCCTATATAAATATCGATCCCGGCACGCTCAACCCCTATGAGCACGGCGAGTGCTATGTCACCGCCGATGGTATGGAGACCGACCTCGACCTTGGTCATTATGAACGCTTTACAGGTATCAATACCACCCGTGGCAACAGCGTCACCACCGGTCGTATCTATAAGGCCGTCATCGATAAGGAGCGTCGTGGTGACTACCTTGGCAAGACCATACAGGTCGTACCCCACATCACTGATGAGATCAAGCACCGCATGCGCCGCCTTGACGACACCGAGCAGTATGACTTCATCATAACAGAGGTGGGTGGAACCATTGGTGACATTGAGAGCGCACCCTTCATGGAGGCCATCCGCCAGTTGCGCTGGGAACTGGGTAAGGATGCCATCAACATCCACCTCACCTACGTGCCCTACCTGCGCGCTGCTGGCGAGCTGAAGACAAAGCCCACCCAGCACAGCGTCAAGGAGATGCAGAGCATGGGTATACAACCCGACATTCTTGTCCTGCGCACCGAGATGCATCTCGATGACCCCATACTGCAGAAAGTAGCCTCGTTCTGCAACGTAGACCGCGACTGCGTGGTGCAGAGCGAAGACTTGCCAAGCATCTACGAGGTGCCCGTGAACATGCAGAGACAGGGCCTCGATGCTGCTATCTTGCGCAAGATGGGCATGCCTCTGGGCGAGACGCCTACGCTGGGTCCCTGGCGTCGTTTCCTTACCCTGCAGCAGGAGCTCGGACGCGTAGTTCGCGTAGGCCTCGTAGGCAAGTACGACCTTCAGGATGCCTACAAGAGCATCCGAGAGAGCCTCTCTATCGCGGGTGTATATAATAAGGTAAAGGTGAAGCTCGAGTTTGTCAACAGCGAGGAGATAACCGAGGATAACGTCGAGGAGAAGCTGACTGGCATGGATGGTGTGCTCATCTGTCCCGGCTTCGGTCAACGCGGCATCGAAGGTAAAATCGTTGCTGCCCACTATACCCGTACGCATGCCGTGCCCACCCTGGGCATCTGTCTTGGCATGCAGATGATGGTCATCGAGTTTGCCCGCAATGTATTGGGACTGGGCGATGCCAACAGCCGCGAGATGAATGCCGAAACGGAACACGCCGTCATTGACATCATGGAGTCGCAGAAGAACCTGGCCCAGATGGGCGGCACCATGCGACTGGGTGCCTACACCTGCCAGCTTGTTGAGGGCAGTCATGTTCAGCAGGCTTACGGCACCATGCGCAGTATTTCGGAGCGTCATCGTCACCGTTACGAGTTCAACAATGCCTATCGTGCAGACTACGAAAAGAATGGCATGGCCTGCGTTGGCATCAATCCCGAGAGTGACTTGGTCGAGATCGTCGAGGTCAAGGAACATCCTTGGTACATCGGTACCCAGTTCCACCCCGAGTACACCACTACGGTGCTCAACCCGCATCCCCTGTTTCTTGACTTCATCAAGGCAACCTTGCACGACTAACGCTGTCGTGATGCGAGAAAAAATGTCTTGTGCTGCTCAAGAAGTTTTCTTGCGTAGCGAGAGTTGTTAACTACACACGTGTCACTTTAATGAACACACACGTGTCCGTGAATTGCAGAACATGTGTGTCTGAATTGCACGTCACGTGTGTGTCCATTCTTTTTTTGTCGATCCAATAGATTTGCGTCTAAAAAGGGAGTGTAAAAAAACGAAATGGCAAACTTGCGGTTTGCCATTTCGTTCGTATAATGTACCTATGTACGGTTGTCGTGTTACTTACTCTGCGGGTGCAGCCTCTTCAGCAGGTGCAGCCTCTTCTGCGGGAGCCTCCTCGGTGCGGATGTCCTCCTCGAAGTTGTCGAGTGAGTTCTCTACGAGGGTGTTGTACCACTGGATGAGCTTCTTGACGTCGCCAGGGAAGACACGGTCGCGGTCGAAGTTGGGGAGAACCGTGGCCAGGTAGTCGAAGAGCTGGTCTTTGCTGGCCTTCTTGTAGTCGAGGCTACAAGTCTTGCCCTCCTCGTTCTGCTTCATGTTGAGGAACACCTGTGCGAGGGGTACCTCTTCCTCATCGGTGTACATGGCGATGTCGGCGAGTGAGATGACCTTGTCGGTGCCGAATGCAGGCATGCGGCGATGCTGTGAGTCGATAGATTCAACGATGAGGCTGCGGTTGCCTCGTGATACGAGCTTGTATAAACCCGGTTTGCCAGAGATGGCGAGGATAGTCTGTAACATTGTTGTTTGAGTTATTTGTTTAGATTGTTTGTTGTTATTTCTCTGAGAATGTTGCTGATGGGGGTGAGGAGGTCGCGTCCGTCGTTGATGATGGTGTAGTCGGCCCTCTGTTGACGCTCGTTGTCGCTGAGCTGCCGGTCCATGCGTGCCTGGATGGCCTGTGGCGTGGTGTTATCGCGCCTGGTGGCTCTGTCGATGCGCAGCTGGGCGGGTGCGTTGACGTTGATGATGACATTGACGAGTTTGTCGAATCCGCT
>JAZQPG010000240.1:0-16770 GCA_045628365.1 Sodaliphilus sp.
GGCACCAACGGCACCAACGGCACATCCGGAGCATCCGGCACATCCGGCGGCAACGATACAGGAAACAACGGAGCCTATGGCAACACTGGTACAGGGAACAACGGAGCCTATGGCGGCACTGGTACAGGAGACAACGTAGCCAACGGCGATAGCGGCAACGTGAACAATGACGGTCCCATATTCCCCGGCGGCATGAACGGCTTCCCCGGTGGCATGAAAGGATTTCCCGGCAACATCCACGGCAAGACCTACACCATCAACTGCAGCGGCTGCCTCTTCATATTAATCCTAATAGGTATCATAGCAATGTTTTTAAAATGAAAAAAACGATTATCTTACTCGCCCTAGCACTTATCGCATGTGGAGCTACGGCACACTCCCGCAATTCGAGCGAAAAAAAGCATCTGCCTCGACACGCACCACCGCAACGACTGTTGCAGGCAAAGAATTGTTTGAAAAAAGCCAAACGTCTAGACAAGGTCAACGAAGACCTCGCGCGCCACTACTACAAGCAGACGGCCAAGATGGGATACTCTGAGGCATGTGTCGTGTTGGGAAACATTGCCTATCATGATAATGACGATGATGAAGCTATCTTGTGGTATGACCGCGCTGCGTCAGCCGGCAACCCCAAGGGTTACATCAACCATGGCGAACTGTTTCGTGAGGGTGAGGACCAGAACCAGAACTTTGAGACCCGCTATTGCCTAAAAGCCGCAGCACTACCCTTCGCCGCTACAGAGGTCCCAGCCTTGCCGAAATCAAGCAGGCCTTTGTCGACTACCAGAAAGGTCTATAACAACTAGTAATTTATGATTAATAAAGAAATGAAAAGAATCACAACAGCATTATTATTGTGCCTGATGGTGTGCACATCAGGCCATTGCTACACTAAGACTGTAGACGGAGTAACTTATGATATTGAAGATGGGAAAGCAGAAGTTGTTGAAAGAGAAGATGGAAAAAAATACTCAGGCACAGTGGTCATAAGAGGCTATGTAGACGGATGTCCCGTAACAGAAATATCTTGTATGGCCTTTATTGACTGCAGTGGAATAACCTCTATAGAATTCCCTAATTCGGGAATTGACATGATCATACAGGAGGGCTCGTTTACTGGATGCACAGGCTTGACAACCATCACTTTTCCCGAAGGAATTACGTCCATGGGAGGATTTACAGTGCTTCAAGATTGTACAAGACTGAAATCTGTGTTCCTCCCAAGTACAATCAAATATTTTGATATAGATGCCTTCTGGGGGTGTACCAACCTGAGAGACATTTACCTCAAGGCCCAAACACCACCAAAAGTAGACTTAGGAGTTGTAGGAATTGTAGGGCCTACTAATGTCACTGCTAAATATCTCCGAGGACTGTATGCAAATGTTACCGTGCATGTGCCAGCTGATAGTTATAACCTGTACAAGAAGCACCGAGATTGGAAAAAGTTCAGGAACATTGTTACGCTTGAGGGAACAACACCTCCTGTAACAAAGTCAACCACAACAAAACACTCGAGCAAAAAGACAACAAAGCATAAAAAATAAGCTGTCGCAAAAATACATAAACAATTATTGTTGTCCGGAAAAACGTCGGAGACGTTAGAGGCTCGGAGAGTCTCACTATGCGAAACCCCATGCAAGCAGCCTCGAAGAGGTGCGCAGCATGGGGTAAAAGCAATGTGTATATCGTGCCTCGAAGAGGAACGCCTACACCATGCTCATGTGCATCTACGACGCACATGGCAAAGGGTTTAAGGTAGGTTCTCTTTTTACGGCACGGACTTCGCCCACTTACCGCTGCTCACTCCCTTGAGTTTACTTCGCATGGAGCTGAGGGTATAAAGCAACGTTTTGCCCGGTCACGTGCAGCATGAAGGGAGATACCCCCGTGCCGTCCCTACATCATCTTGATTTCACGTTTCACACAGCTAAGCTGTAGCTACTATGCACTATCTCAACAATAGTGTCTGCCAATCGAATCAACTCAGGGTTATTAGGCTCGGCAGGAATACTTAGATATGTATGTTTTACAATTTCTTGCTTACTCGTAGAGGGGAATTTGTCAGCGTAACTGACATTTTGTTTTTCTTCTACATCTCTGTGGATCAGCATATAATCCACAGCTTCGGTCGTTAAGATTCTCTACATAGAATGTGCCCTTACAAGTGTTATGCGATTCGTTCTCCTCATCTATGTACAACCAGCAATTAGGTTCGAAAGACGCAATCAGGTTGTCATCTTTGTAAACACAAACCCAAGCAGAAGCAACCACCTTGTACGGTTCTTTATTCGCATCATCGTCAAGAACTATATTCAGTAGAATCGTTGCTCCTTTATGACGAATGCGTTTAACAAATGTCATTTCGAGGTCATGCTCATCAAAAAATATAGTGAGGTTTGGAGATGATTCCTCGTTTAGGACGATACGTCCTCTATGCCTTTGCTCCTCATATGTAAAATCATAGTTGAGGTATTGCTGGGGAAGCATATTGCTATATGTCATTCTAGTAACCAATTAGAAGAATACCTTTTAGTGGCAATTCATCCTTTGCTTGCCACCAGCAGTTTGCACAGAAAGGGGGCCCACCCTTTGGCAAGGGCCGGATCGCGTTATTTTATCTTCTTGATGTAATCCGACGGGTTCTTGCTATCTGTTAGAGCCTCTACGACATCTACCACGCAGAAATACCATATCTCCTGCTCGTCGTCTCACACCGTACGCATCTTCTTTTCCTCAAAGAGTAGTATCGCCGGTTTCTTAGTCACAATGCCATTTTGCTATTTAAAAGTAACCTTATAATTAAGTGGGGTTAAAAGAATTTAATTGTTTGGTTATTTCGAAAATTGCGGAATTCATTTGAAACAAAGAAGTGAAATACTCCGCGATGTCCACTATTGACAAAATCACTGAAATTTCCGTTATGTATGATGAATTCAACCATAAAAAATGGTGTTCATTCCAACAGATAACAAAGAAAACTTGAATTCTTTTAAAAGATGTGTACAATAGCCCGTGGCAAATAGTAAAAAAAGGATATAATTTTGCTGCATGACTGCAGATGAATTATATAGAATTGTTCTAGAAAAAGCCGAAAGCTTTGGTCTTGTAGCAAAAAATGATGGAAAAACGATTATAAATCCAAAGGGGAACGCTATCATTAGAAATAATCTTTTGGACGCTTCTTTTGCTGAAGGAAAAGCATATTTTGGTTTCGTTAGCGATGACGAGGAGACGGCTGGCATATATTCAGATTTCTCTTTTGTTGTATTTCCCGAAAAAGAATTGGGAAGTCTTGTTGTCGCATTGGTAGTTGGTACGTCTGGTTTTAAAAATGATTACCAGTTGGCTGCGTTACCCGGACTTAGAAGAACCTTTCTCAAACTGCGCACCCCCAATAGTAAAACGTTTTTCAAAACCTCTTTTGAAAACATTGAGAATGCGTTTAAAGATTTGTTGAAAGAGATAAGAGCCAATCATCCTGGGTTAAAGAATGTGATTGAGAGTTATAGTAAATATATATCTGCAGCTCAAATCATCAAATTAGATAATGAGGAAGAGCAGTCATTAGATGCAGTTTTTGCTTGGCTTGCTTCGTATGCCAAAGTACGAGAGTGGGGCACCACGGACCAAAGAAAAGCCATTGCTGACACTTTAAATGGTGTAGCCGAGCCACCATTGCCCGATGAGAAAGATGAGATCATTGACTTGCTTAAAAAAAGAAAATATGTGGTCTTGCAAGGTGCTCCTGGAACAGGAAAAACATGGAATGCCTTAGAGATTTCAAAACTGTATGATAAGACATTCTTTGAACAGTTTCACGCCGAGACTACATACTCTGATTTTGTGTACGGTTTAGAACCAAATTGTGATGCTCAGGCAGGCCAGTCCCAGTTTATCCAAAAGAAGGGCGTTTTGTATAAAACCCTAGAATATGCTGAGGAACACAAGACTGAAAAGGTTCTCTTGATTATTGACGAGATTAACCGAGCAAATCTCTCAAATGTATTGGGACCAATCTTCTATCTGTTTGAATACACGTCAAATAATAGGCAAGTGGCTTTGTCTATTGGGAAGAAGGAGTTTACACGACTGCCCGACAACGTTCACGTAATCGCAACAATGAACACCGCCGACCGGAGTCTCGCTGTTGTGGATTTTGCTTTGCGTCGTCGCTTTGCATGGTATACACTAAAGCCTCATGTGCTGGCTAGTTCAAAATTTGACTCAAAAATGTTTAAACAATTTGCCGATATCTTTTTTGAATATGCCACTGACGACGAGCTTAACTTGCAGCCTGGTCAGTCTTATTTTGTTGATAAAAGAAACATGAGGGATCGTCTTGTCTACGAACTCATGCCTCTCATCAAGGAGTATTTGGCCGAGGGATATTTGTTAAAAGCAAAGGATTCGTTCTGTGAGTTGTTTTATGCTACTACGGGGAAGTTAATGTATGAGTAACGCTCCTGTTTATTTCTTTGGAAAGCTTCCCACTCTTTCAACTATATATTGGGACGAGGATAAGTTCAAACAGAGTTGGAAATGGAAAGACAGGTCTATGGAGAGTGTGTTGCAACGGTTCGTAGATCTGAATAAGGATAATTTCAATTATTTAGGAATTTCAGCTGGCATTGAAAACAGGAAAGGCAAACTGGCCTTAAGGCTCGTGACATCAGGATTGGTGGGGGCTGTACCTGTTTTCTCTCCCATGAATGGCAAATTGGCTGGAGACTTGGTTGTCGCAGGCCGTTTTGGGGAAAATGCAGGCGAGTTGATATCGTTATTAGATAACAGTATAAGGCCAGAGTATTCAGACCGGTTTAAGCTTGCACTGGAATCACAAATAATTCCTCCCATTTTTATTGAATGCTGCAAATACATAGAACTGTATGTTGAAGCAGAAAGACTGAAGTGGAGGAAATTTTCTAATACAGTTAAGAAACAAACATTCCCGTCTTCGTCAACTTTGTGGGGTGAATATGCTTTGCGTATTGCAAGAAATCCCTTGGAAAGTAACAAGTTTAAGAATAAAAACAACATCTTGACCACTGAGCATGAAGAGTGGAATATACTCAATTACGTGCTGAAAATCGCTATGTCCGAACTTGAATCTGTTAGGACGCCACAGCGAGTGCGTTTGGTTTTGTCTGAGAGTGTGGCTTCTTTGAAAATAAAACTACGGGACAAGTGTTTAATGCAGCCTACAGGCAAAATACAAACAAAAATGAGTGACCCGTTGGTCATCAAGAAACTAAAAGAATTAGCGAATGTGATTCTGTCAAGCAAGTCAAATGAGAAACTCGCTTGGAGAATGGATTATTCGGAGTTCTTTGAAAGATTTGTTCAATATCTTTTCGCCAGGGTTGCGCAAAAGAAAGGCGCAAGCGAGCTAAATAATTATCATTACAATATAAGTTGCTCAAAGAAGCCGTCCTGGATAATCAGTTATCTTGAGCCTGATATCATTTTACAAAAGGAGCAACAGCAACTAGTTGTGGATGCAAAATATAAAAGTCATATTTATAACTGGGGTGAAGAGAGTGATGAACTGAGCGATACTTTTAGGCATGATTTACATCAGGTATTAGCTTATTCTTCGTTTTCGGCTGCTCAAAATAAACATGTGATGTTGGTTTATCCGTTTTCGAAGTTTGTGCAACACAAGGCAAAGGTGATTAATAATTTGACGCATGCTGAGACAAATGTGTTCCTAATTGGAATCCCGTTGGAAAAAGGCAAAATAGAGGCGGTTGTGGGTGAATTGTGTGACCTGATAACTACAAATAGTATTCTATGTTAGTATATCGAATGATATGATGGGGGCATATTCTCCCATGTACGGAAGTGCACGGATAGTATTAAAATCTATCCAATCACAAGCGTCCTCATATGACATGCCTTCAGTGGTTATAAGATATTCAGTCATTTCTGTGTACGAATAAACTAAACGATCGTCTTCACTAATACCTATAATTGCAGTAATATAATCGGGTTGTTCAAAGAATACGGTATCTTCACATCCTCGTTCAAGAAGGTACTGTTTAAGTTTTTCAAGCGTTAATGCAGAGTTGTCATATTCTTCTGCGCATTTTAGAAGGTAACTAGTAGATATTCCAAGGCCTTTTGATATTCTGTCAATAACATTAAGGGAGATGTTTCGGGTGCCGTTTTCTATGTCGCTCATGTAGCGACGGTCCACGCCAGCCTCGAGGGCAAGTTTCTCTTGGGATAACCCTTGTTTTGTGCGAATGGCTCGTATCGCTTTGCCGAGTTGTTGTTGTAATTCCATGTGATTGATGTAAAAATGTGTGGAATTACAAAATTACGTGTAAATGGTTGATTGTACCACGGCCAATTGTGCACAGTTGTCGTTTTTGAGTGGATTATATTGGAATTGGTGTGTTTTTTTTGTTGTGATGGGGTGGGGGTTAGTGGGTGTGGAGGTAGAGGGTGGTGAGGGTGGCGGTGAGCAAGAGGAGGTAGAGGATATAGGCTGCTAGCAGAGGGCGGCGCAAGCTGTTGTTGTGGTGTTTGTTACTGCCTCCGTTGGCGTTCGGGTTGTTGCGGACTGCTAGGGCTGCCGTGTACACGGTGATGGCGGTGAACAGGGGCTGGAAGGGGAGGATGTAACGCGACACGGTGCCGCCCGAGATGAAGGCGATGGCCACGGCACACAGCACGGGCCACAGGGACACAGCACCGAGGCTCACGCCGCGGCGCCACGACAGGATGGCATAGTAGCTGAGGACCACGCCTCCGCACAGGTACCAGCCCACCCTGACGCGGGGCATCACGCTGGTCCACGCCGCGCTCTCGGCGCCCCATGGGAGGGGGATGACGAACTGTGTGCCCAGGGTGACGGGGAGCAGGAGCAGGCGCTTCCACACGGGTTGCACGAAGTAGCCGCCCATGAAGTTGAGGTAGGCGGCATGGTTGGCGTCGGTGGGCATGAAGGAGTTGCCCATGGCTTCGCCGCCGGCTACGTTGAGCACCTGCTGGTCAACGTTGTAGGTGGTGGAGCAGTACATGCCCATGAGCCATGTCACGCCGGTGACGGCCACCAGGGCGAGCACCGGGCGCCAGCGGGTGCGCCAGCGTGTGATGGCGAGCAGCCCGACGGCAAAGGCCGCGAAGTTGATGTACTTGGCCCTGACGAGCGCCAGGATGACGCATGCCGCGGCATAGAGGGCTATGTTGCCGATGGTCCTGCGGCGCGACGACGGTTGCTGCTGCAACCCTACGGTGCACATCGCCACCATGGTCATGGCCAGGTAGACGAGCGCTTCCTTTTGTATCACAAACCCCTGCGACAGGAAGTAGCCGTGCAGCCCCATCAGGGCTATGGCCAGCGGCGCGACGGCTTTGCTGTCAAGGCCTTTGACACGGCGGGTAAAGGTGACGGCGAGGCTGGCGGCCATGGCAACGGTGGCGAGGGTGAACATGAGGTTCATTGCCACAGGCCACACGATACTCACTCCCAGCACCCGCCACAGTGCGAGCATGGCCAGGGGGAAGCCAAAGAAGGTGATGAGCGGTTCCGCGCAGCGTCCGTCATAGTGGTGCAGGGCCCAGTTGTAGTATCCGCCGGCATCGCAGTCGAGGACGGGCATCTCAAGCGTTGCGCCCTGCTGCAGGGTGGTGGCGTAGATATAGTTGACCGCACTTGCAACAAGCACCAGTGCCACCGCGCCAAATGCCACGGTGCATGCCGGGGTCCACCACGGGCGTCGTTGCCCGGCGGCCATGGGCACGATCCATGCCACGGCAAGGGCTGCCACGATGCTAAGCCCATCGGCCCAGCCGAAGGCGCTCACCGTGATGGCGGCAATCGCAGTCGCGACAAGTGACAATGCTATGTAACAGAAGCGGAACATTTATTTCACGAAAAACTAAAATGCTAATTTTTACGAAAAACTAAAATGCTAATGCATTTTCACGAAAAACGAAAATTCGAAAATTCGAAAATTCGAAATCTCGATTAACCGATTAACCCGTTAACCGATTAACCCATTAACCCATTAACCCATTAACCCATTAACCCATTAACCTTTTACAAAAATCACTTCCCCCATTTCTTGAGGTGGTAGCGGTAGGTGTGGCCGTCGGTGGCTTTGAGCTCGAGCACGGCTTGCTTGCCGGTGAGGGTCTCCACGGTGAAGTGGTTGACGGCACCCTTGGTCATGTCGATGCCGTAGAGGTGTACCCACACCTGCTTCTCGTCGGGGAAGGTGATGTCGATGCTGGCGCCGTTGTCCTGCCACTGGCCTGTCGTCTGCATCTCGGTGTGCAGTTCATCGGTGTAACGCAGCTGGAACACTGTGCTCTGGAACTGGAAGAAGTTGGTGCCAGTGTAGCCGTCGATGGGGCTGCCGTCCATGTCGACCTGCTCCACGTGCCACGTGCCGAACCACAGGCCTATGTCGCCGTTGTTGTGTGTGCACGATGTCATTGCGAGCATCGATGCAACCATTATCACGAGTGTATAGATAGTCTTTTTCATCATTATTTCTTGCCTAAAGAGAAGTTTCCGCTATATTTTACCATGACTTGTGCGCCCCAGTTGTTGCCGGTGAGCGTGCCGTGGTCCATTGCCAGGCGCAGGTTCACCAGGAGTCCGTTCAGCTTGGTGCCGCTGGGTGCGTTCCACTGGCACTCGGCCATGAGCGAAGTGGCATCTACGGGCTTGATGCGTGGCATGAAGGGTGTTCCCCACGACTTGCGGTGCGATGCCATGAGGCGATATTGCCACAAGCGGTTGTTGTCAATGTTGCCCCACACGCCCACGTGGAAGCCGCGCATCATGTTGTCGGCAAAGCGGGTGTAGCCGTCAAGGTTGTGGATGGGGCCTTGGATCATGGGCGAGCCGATGCTCATGCCCAAGTGGTGATAGCCGTTGAAGGCATAGTTGTTATAGTAGTCGTCGGCTCCGGTAGCCTCCTGGGTGAGCGGTGTGCCCTCGTGGTCGCCGGGGGCATAGTGGATGGGGCCGCTCTGGTTGGTGAAGTCGAGGTACTCGACAACGACGCCTTTGACATGCGCGCCCCAGGCCGAGTTGCAGTACTCGATGCCATAGAGGCCGTCAAAGCCGTTGAGCTTGCCAATGCCCGACCCGTCTTCCCAGGGCGACTGCCAGTAGAGGCGCACCTTGTTGTCGCGGTTGATCTTCACGTCGAGCGCCGCGTCCCACGAGCCCAGGTGGTTGCCCTCGTAGTAGTTGTTGTCGCCAGCGCTGCCGCCGCTGCCGGGGATAAGGGCCTTGAAGAACGCCTCGGCATCAGCCTTCTGCTTGATGGTCTCGGTCACCTTGCCGTTCTCTCGCACGACGCGGGTGCCGCCAAACTGGCAAGCCGCCTGCATGCCCACGGTGAACGCAACGCGCTGGTCGGGGTTGGTGCGCAGGTACAGGTTCTTGTAGTTCGTCCAGTAGCCGGTGGTGGTGAAGTGGTTAAACCGGTTGTCGTGGTTGTTGATCCAGTTCTTGTCCATGGCCTTGTAGTAGCCCACCTCGCCCTTGATCTGTAACCATTTGCCGGTCAGGGGGATGTTCTGGAAATCAACGAATCCTGCCCTCATTCCCGGCATGGGCCTTGCGTTGCCGCTGCGGGTGAGGTCGCCGCTGCTCATGTATTGGTTGACAATGGTCGATTGGGGTGTGGGAGCCTGTCCCAGCGTGGCAAACACGCCGCGGTACTTGCCCTCGACATAGGCGTGCTGCACCCATGCGCGTGCCGGGTGCTGTGGATTGTCATATTGCAGCCCCAGGCCATCGACCCACGTTGCATAGTCGGCGGTTGAGCTCCATCCGGCCACGAGGGTCACGCCTGCACCCCACGACAGGCGGCGACTGGTGTCGAGATTGCGATACACCTTGCCAAATGCCAGAGTTGAGTTGGGCTGTGTGACCACGCCTTCCTGGTTAGCCATGATGTAGTGCGGAGCCATGTCACCGCTGCCGGCGTTGACTATCGCCCCCGCCTCGTAGTGTATTGCCGACGGGTCATGTTTTCCGATGCCAAAGTCGGGCACCAATGCATACTGCACCGACGTCGAGTCTTGCGCCGCGGCAGTGAGTGCCGTGGCGGCGAGCATGGTGATTATCAGTGATTTCTTCATATTGTTATAGTTTCAGTTTATATGCTAAATAACGTTTCAGGTAGTACAGGCTCTGCTTGAACGAGTCGATGTGGCGGCTTTTCTTGCCCTCGGCTATCTCGTCGATCTTGATAAAGATGCCTGTCTCCTCTACCTCGCCAAACTCGTGGTTGATGGCCGTGCCGAACACCTTCATCGTGGGCGACAGCGACATGTAGGCGTTGACCAGCGGCGGGATGTTGATGCCGTGCTTGCGCACGAAGGCGTTGAGCACCCGGTAGTCGGCCTTGAAGTCGTCGCCCTTGAAGAACCCGTCGCCGCCGGCTGCAACGCCCTCCAGGGGCTCGATGGGAGTCACCAGCTGGTCGCGGTCGGGGAAATAGGTGTGCAGGAACTCCAGCAGGCGGTCGCGGCACTCGCGGTCATAGCTGGGATACATCGTCATCTTGCCGAAGAAGTATTCGATCTCGGGGTGGATGACGCTCAGTGCCCCCAGGCCGTCCCACAGGTTGTCGAGCGCATAGAGCGCCTTGTTGCCCGCACGGGTCGACTGGTAGTCGAGGCTCACGAACGAGCGGCCCAGCTCGATGGTATGCGGCAGGAACTCGTCGATGAACCGCTGTGAGAACCTGAACATGTGTGACATGGCGATGCGCAGGCTACCCTGCTCGTCGCGCACCATGTCATTGCCCATGATGAAGCGGTAGGCGCCCACGATGTCGCGCTTGTCGGGGTTCCACACCAGCAGTTGCTGGCAAGGTTTCTCCATCGTGTCAAACTCGTCGATGTCACAGTCCTTGCCCGTGCCGCCGCCACCGGCGCGGAAGGCAATCTCGCGCAGGCGGCCTATCTCGCGCGTCGTGTTGGGTGCCGTGTGGGCATCGACCACATAGATGCGGTTGCCGGCCTTGTTGGTCTCGCGCAGCAGGCGCTCCTCGGTGAGTTCGGCCTCGATGAGGCTAGGGTTTACAGCTTCGATAATGGGTTCCATAGTGATTACAGTCTAGTTGTTAACCATTTTGTAAACGATGTCGCGCAGCAGTGCTGCTTGCTCCACGGCGTGTGACGCGTCAAGCGAGGTGTGGGCAACGGGGCGGCCCACGGTGATGTTGATGGTGCCTCCGCGCTTCTTGAACATCTCGTCGGGCAGGTAGAGCATCTCGATGTTGAACTTGATGCCCAGGCGTGCGCGCCATCGGGCCAGGCGGTAGAAGAACCGAGAGTTCTGGGCCTCGACATGCACGGGGATGATGTCGCGCTCGTCGGCCACGGCGCGCACCACCAGGTGCTTTTGCCACTTGAGGTCGGCCACCGTGCCGTCGGGTTGCAGTCGCGAGCACAGGCCGGCCGGGAACGAGAGCATCTGCTTGTCGCTGCGGTACTCCTTGTCGATGAGGCTTGCCGCCTTGCGCGACTGCCGTCCGAACTTGTTCACAGGCAGGAAGATGCAGCCCAGCGGCTTCACTGCCATGAGCAGGTCGTTGACCAGGAAGCGTATCTGCCCGTCATAGTGCTTACCTATGAGCGAGATGAGTGCCAGGCCGTCGAGTCCGCCCAGCGGATGGTTTGACGCGATGATATATCGCCCGCCGTCCTTCAGATGCTCCATGCCCTTGACGTTGACCGTGATGCCCAGGTCGTCGAGGACAAACCGGGCAAACTCCACGCCCTGGAGGCCATGGCCGCGTTGCAGCAGGTCGTTCAGTTCGTCCTGATGCACAGTACGTTCCAGCCACTTTATCGCCCAGGGGGGGATAAAGCGGTAGTGGCGCGGCAATCGTGATCGCAGCACCTTGTCAATGTCTATTTTCAGCACTTCGCTTTCCATCAATCTACAAAGATAATCATAATTCCCGAAACACACCGCCAATACCTTAATAAAAAATCACCCACCCGCAGGCACCACCCACCTTCAGCACTGTTTAAATCATGGGCAGATTTCCATTTTTTCCAATCGAAAACACAAATGGAAGGAAAGAAATTATCCAAAATCATAAGAATTTTTTTGCATAGCCACTGGCGCCAACTATAAATAATTTATCCTAATTTCGCATAATTTCTTTCCTCCCATACCCTACGGAATTATTCTAATTATTTTAATTTCTGGAGGTTTTTTCTGTGAGATGTGCGCGAGAGAATGCCATAGCTGAGTCGCCGCTGACGGGCACGCGAAATGCAAAAAAAATGTAAAAAGGTTGACAAACGCCTTTTCAGGTAGTAACTTTGCACCGAAATTGCGTTTTTAGCGCTCATTTGCGACACAATGACAACTGGACCCCGTAGACACCCATGGCACCTAGGCGCCACGCTCACCACCATGTTTGGCGTGACACTGGTGTTGCTGCTTGCCGGCATCATGACGGCAACCGGCATCGTGGCATCACGGCTCGCACGCCAGGTGCAGCAAAGCGCCGGCGTGACGCTCACTATTGCTAACGGCGTGACACCCAGCGAACTCGACAGCGTGGCCGATGCCATCGAGGACATGCCACAGGTGGCAGGTACCACGGTGGTGACTCGCAGCGACGCGTTGCAGCAGTGGAAAGAGGAGACCGGCGAAGACCTGGTGGAGCTGCTGGGCGAGAACCCCCTCAACGCCAGCATCCAGGTGTACGTGGGGCCGCAGTGGGCCCAGGGCGACAGCCTCATGGCGGTGAAGATGCAACTGGAGCAGATTCCCGGCGTGGTGGATGCCGCGACCACCGACCGCAAGGTGGACAACATCGTCGAGACCGCACGGCGACTGCAGCTTACGCTGGCCGTCATGGCCCTGGTGCTGCTGGTGATTGCCGTGGCGCTCATCACGGGTCTGGTGAGGCTGCTGGTACACTCCCAGCGCTTCCACATCCACACGATGAGCCTGGTGGGGGCCACCTCGTGGTTCATCGTCAGGCCGTTTGTCCTGCGCGGTGCGGTGATGGGTATGGCCTCGGGCCTGGTGGCAACGGTGTTGCTTGGCGCTGTGGCCGGCGGCATGGCTTCGTCGCGCGACCCCTTGTACCAGGCGCTCATGCAGAGCTTGGGCACGGGAGGCATGGCGGCAGTGGCTGCGGTGATGGCAGTGGCTGGCATCGTGGTGACAGCAGCAGCGGCGGGCATGGCGGCGCGGCGCATGGTGCTCAGCAGCGAGGATGAGCTCTACGAGCGCAACTGAACGGACGAGATAATTTAACACATAACATATATAAAAATATGGCAACTGAAGAAACTAAGAGACAAGAGATCAAGAAACAGGAGACAGCAAAGCCTCAGCTGGCCCTGAGCAAGAACAACTTCGTCATGATGGGCGCATGCCTGCTGCTCATCGTGGTGGGCTTTTTCCTGATGGCCGGCAGCGCCAACGAGGGCGACACCTTCAACTATGACGTGTTCTCGAGCACACGCACCGTTGTGGGCCCCATGATCGCGCTGGCGGGCTTCGTGCTGATGGCGTTTGCAATCATCTATAAGAAGAAAAACAATAACGTTGGGTAAACGATGGACTGGTTACAAGCTTTAATACTGGGCGTGCTGCAGGGATTGACCGAGTATCTGCCCGTGAGCAGTAGCGGCCACCTGGCCATCGGGTCGGCACTGTTTGGCATCAACGGCGAGGAAAACCTGGCGTTCACCGTGCTGGTCCACGTTGCCACCGTGCTCTCCACGTTGGTGATACTGTGGAAAGAGGTGAGCTGGCTGCTTGCCGGTATCTTCAAGTTCAAGATGAACGACGAAATGCGTTACTTCATCAACATCCTCATCTCGATGGTGCCCGTGGGCATCGTGGGCGTGTTCTTCAAGGACGTGGTCGAGGACGTGTTTGGCGAGGGTCTGCTCGTGGTGGGCTGCATGTTGCTGCTCACTGCCGCCCTGCTGACGTTCTCTTACTACGCCAAGCCCCGCATCAAGGAAACCATCGGCTGGAAAGACGCCCTCGTCATTGGCCTGGCTCAGGCGGCTGCCGTGATGCCCGGTCTGTCACGTTCGGGCAGCACCATCGCTACCGGCTTGCTGCTGGGCAACAAGAAGGAGGCGCTGGCCAAGTTCTCGTTCCTCATGGTGATTCCCCCCATCCTGGGTGAGGGCCTGCTCGACGTGCTCAAGGCCATGAAGGGCGGCGACGCGTTTGGCAATATCGAGGCCCTGCCCCTTGTCATCGGCTTCCTGGCAGCATTCATCTCGGGATGCCTGGCATGCCAGTGGATGATCAACATCGTCAAGAAGGGCAAGCTCATCTACTTTGCCGGCTACTGCGTCATCGCAGCCATCGCGGCGTTTGTCCTCAATTTTGTTTTATAACCCCCACAACGCAATCTCATGCTTAATCCTATCGAAGGCGAAATATTCTACATCGACAAACCCCTGGAGATGACCTCGTTTGCCGTGGTGAAGCAAGTGCGCGGCAGGCTGCGCACCCGCCTCGACCGCAAGGGCATCCACGTGGGCCATGCTGGCACGCTCGACCCCCTGGCCAGCGGCGTGCTCATCGTGTGCACCGGCCGCATGACCAAGCGCATCGAGGAGCTGCAGGCCGGCGTCAAGGAGTACACCGCCTGGGTGCGCCTGGGCGAGACCACCCCTTCCTACGACATGGAGACCGAGGTCGACGCCACCTATCCCTGGGAGCACATCACCCTGGAACAGGTGAAGCGCGTGCTTCAGGAGCAGTTCACCGGCAGCATCCAGCAGGTGCCCCCGGCATTCAGCGCCTGCAAGGTCGACGGCAAGCCCGCCTACAAGCTGGCGCGCAAGGGCCACGACGTGGAGATACGCCCCAAGACCCTTGTCATCGACGAGATAGAGGTGGTGGAGTGCGGCCTGCCCGCCGAGCCCACCCTGGTGCTGCGCGTGGTGTGCAGCAAGGGCACCTACATCCGCGCCCTGGCACGCGACATAGGCGAGGCACTGGGTAGCGGAGCGCACCTCTACGGCCTGCGACGCACCCAGGTGGGCGACATGCGCGTCGAGCAGTGCGAGACCCTCGACCACGTGCTGCAGCGCCTCGAGACCGAGGAGATGGTGAGCGCCGAGGAGGCCGAGAAAATCCTGCTCGAGCGCGAACGCATCGCCAACCGCGAGCGCGCGGCGGCTATGAAGGCCCGCCAGGCCCGCCGCCAGCAGCGCCAGCAACAAGAACAATAAGTAAAACAAATAATTCTATACACAACACATTTAACTATGAAGTTATCTGAATTTGGCTTTAAACTCCCCGAAGAACTCATTGCATCACACCCCTCCAAGAACCGCGACGAGTGCCGCATGATGGTGCTGCACCGCAAGACTGGAGAAATCGAGCACCGCTCGTTCAAGGATGTCCTTGACTACTTCAACCCCTTCGACATGTTTGTCTTCAACAATACGCAGGTGTTCCCTGCCAAGCTGATGGGCAACAAGGAGAAGACCGGAGCCCGCATCGAGGTGTTCCTGTTGCGTGAGCTCAACGCCGACAACAAGCTGTGGGACGTGCTCGTGGAACCCGCCCGCAAGATACGCATCGGCAACAAGCTCTACTTTGGACTCGACGACTCGATGGTGGCCGAGGTGATCGACAACACCACCTCGCGCGGACGCACCCTGCGCTTCCTCTACGACGGACCCCACGATGAGTTCAAGGCCAACCTCTACGCCCTGGGCAACACCCCCCTGCCTTACTACATCGACCGCGAGGTGGAGGAAGATGACGCCGAGCGCTACCAGACCATCTTCGCCACCGAGGAAGGCGCCGTGGTGGCTCCCGCCGCAGGCATGCACTTCAGCCGCGAGCTCATGCGCCGCATGGAGATCAAGGACGTGGAGGCCGAGTACCTCACACTGCACATCGGCCTGGGAACCTTCCGCGACATCGACGTGGAGGACCTCACCAAGCACCGCCTCGACAGCGAGCAGATGCTCGTGGACGAGCATCTCGTCGAGAAGGTCAACACCAAGCGCGACAACGGCAACAAGATATGCGCCGTGGGCACATCGGTGCTGCGCGCCATGGAGAGCACCGTGGGCATGAACGGCCACATCAAGGCCTACGACGGATGGACCAACAAGTTCATCTTCCCGCCCTATGATTGCACCACCTGCGACGCCCTGATCACCAACTTCCACATGCCCTACTCGGTGATGCTCATGCTCACCGCGGCATTTGGCGACTACGAGCACGTGATGAAGGCCTATGAGGTAGCCGTCGAGGAGAAGTACCAGTTCGGAGCCTACGGCGACGCCCTGCTCATCATCGACTAACCCCCACTGTCGCGCAGCCCCCGCAGAATTTATTTAGTTCACGCAGATCGCGCGGATTAAACAGATTATTATCTGCGTCATCTGCGCGATCTGCGTGAACAATAAATTTATGGATTGGAGAGGGTGGAAAATACAAAAACCCGAATCCACACTTTGTGTGTGTGGCCCCTCGTGCCTCGGGGTAGATGCCGGAGTTGTGGGTTTGAGCTCTTGAGCTAGCTCATGCCTCAAACCCACAACCCCATCATCAGTGGCTCCGCCACCCCTCACACACACAAAGCTATAAACCTTAATAAACATTCTCCCCGGCGTAGACACCCGTAACAACAAGGCTGTTTATTTCCGGTTTATCGCCTTGTGGCGGGACGACAGCCTTCCGCAGGAAGGTGATGGTATGTGCACGTGATTTTATTGGCGAGCTTGCTCGCAAGGAAAATCAAGGGCTCATGGCATCAGGAGCGAAAGCTC
>JAZQPG010000241.1:0-2433 GCA_045628365.1 Sodaliphilus sp.
TGCGGCTGGGCTATCGAGAAGATGTCTAAGTCGATGTACAACGTTGTTAACCCCGACGATATAGTTGACCGCTACGGCGCCGACACCCTGCGCCTCTACGAGATGTTCCTGGGCCCGGTTGAGGCCAGCAAGCCCTGGGACACCAACGGCATCGACGGCGTTAACCGCTTCCTCAAGCGCCTGTGGGCACAGTTCTTCGCTGGCGACGAGTTGCGCCTTACCGACGCGCCCGCAAGCAAGGAGGCCCTCAAGAGCGTCCACAAGCTCATCAAGAAGGTGAGCGCCGACGTCGAGGCGTTCTCTTACAACACCAGCGTGGCAGCCTTCATGATCTGCCTCAACGAGCTGAGCGGCATGAAGTGTGACAGCCGCGAGGTTTACGACCTGTTCGTGCGCCTGCTCGCTCCCTTCGCTCCCCACATCGCCGAGGAGCTGTGGCACGTGCTCGGTCACGAAGGCACCGTGTGCGACGCCGAGTGGCCCGAGTGCAACGAGGAGTACCTCAAGGAGTCATCGGTCAAGTACACCGTGATGATCAAGGGCCGTCCCCGCTACAACATCGAGGTACCCGTGGGCACCGACGCCAAGGAAGTGGAGCGCATCGCCCTCGCCGAGCCTGCAGCCCAGAAGTGGCTCGAAGGCGGCACCCCCAAGAAGGTCATCGTGGTTCCCAACAAACTGGTGAACGTGGTGATTTGACGCCAGTGCGGCCGTTAACGCCGCCAACGCGTGTGTTTATTTCAATGTTGAGCTAAACCATATATCACATATTTTATAATTATGGCACATATCAAGACATTGCTGGCCTGCGCCATGATGGGAACAACCATCATGGCTGCCGCCGCCGGCAGCACCCCCGAGAATACAGGATTCAAGTTTACCGACGTCAAGGTGGTCAAGGCCACCCCTGTCAAGGACCAGTACAAGACCGGCACCTGCTGGTGCTTCTCGGTCACCGCGTTCCTCGAGAGCGAGATCCTGCGCACCAGCGGCAAGGAAGTGGACCTGAGCGAGATGTACACCGTGCGCTGCCTTTATCCCGAGAAGGCCCAGAAGTACATGCGCATGGAAGGCGAGATGCGCTTCCACGAGGGCGGCGGCATCAAGGACGCCATCTATGCCTGGGACAAATACGGCACAGTGCCCGAGAGCGTTTACAACGGACTCAACTATGGCGAGGACAAGCACAACCACAAGGAGCTCATCGCCGGCTTGAAGGGATTCATGAAAGCCGTCGTGGCAAAGCCTGGCGACCGTTACTCCACCGCCTGGCTGGGGGCCGTCAACGGCATCCTCGACTCTTACCTGGGCAAGGTGCCCGAGACCTTTGAGGTAGACGGTGTCACCTACACCCCCAAGAGCTACGCCCAGTCGTTCGGCCTCAACATGAACGACTACATCACCTTCAGCTCGTTTACTCATCATCCTTTCTATCAGGAATTTGGAATTGAGATCCCCGACAACTGGCTGTGGACTCCCATGAAGAACGTGCCGCTCGACGAGCTGGAGCAGATTGTGGACAACGCCATCGCTGGCGGCTACCCCGTGGCATGGTCGGCCGACATGAGCGAGCGCTCGTGGCAGTGGGACCTCGGCTTTGCCAACATGCCCGCGCCCAAGGACCCCGGCACCATGGACAAGAAGGAACTCGAGCGCTGGAACAAAATGACCAACAGGGAGCGCCAGAACGAGATTTATAACGCCGACGGACCCGTGCCCGAGGTGGAGGTGACCCAGGAACTGAGGCAAAAGATGTTTGACTCGTTTGAGACCGTCGACGACCACCTGATGGTGATCGTGGGCCTGGCCAAGGACCAGAAGGGCAACAAATACTACAAGGTGAAGAACTCATGGGACACCGAGGACCACATCTACGAGGGATACATCTATGTGTCAAGCGCTTACTTCCGTGCCAAGACCATTGACATCATGACCCACCGCGATGGCGTCCCCGCCGCAATAGCCGATAAATTCAAATAATAATATAACTAAATAATTACAACTATGCTTAAGAAAACATTATTGCTTTTAGCCTGCGGCATCGTGTCATGGAGCGCAATGCTCGCCGACGAGGTTACAATCAACGCCATTAAGTATCGAACTTACACTGGGTCTAACGGATCGGCCACTGTTATAGGATGCGAGCCGGGTGTCAAGAACCTTGTCGTTCCCGCCGAGATTACCTATCAAGGACAGAAACTGCCAGTGAAATATATTTCTGGTTCAGCATTTGAGAATAACACCGAGCTGATTTCGGCAACTATCCCCGGTTCGGTTACATCGATATCCTCTGGCGCGTTTATGAATTGTACCAGTCTCAAGAAAGTGACCTGCCTCGACGGTGTGTGGTCAGTGGACGCCTGGTGTTTTCAAGGATGCACCTCGCTTGAAGACATTTCTATGACTAACTCTGTCAAAGAGATTAGGATGAGT
>JAZQPG010000242.1:0-12110 GCA_045628365.1 Sodaliphilus sp.
GCCGGCGATGTTGAGGAAAACGTCTTTCTGTGCCAGCTTGAAGCCCACGCGCTTCTCGAGCACTGCCAGCAGTATGTTCATGCGGCGCTGGTCAAATCCTGTTACCGAGCGTTGTGCAGTGCCGTAGGCCGCTGTGCTCACCAGCGACTGTACCTCGATGAGGAACGGGCGGGTGCCGTCGATGGTCACCCCGATGGCGGTGCCGCTAAGCGACTCGTTGTTTTGGGACAGCAGCATCTCGCTGGGGTTTGTCACCTCGCGCAGGCCGTCCTGCTTCATCTCGTAGATGCCTATCTCGCTCGTGTTGCCAAATCGGTTCTTGATCGAGCGCAGGATGCGGTACATGTAGTGACGGTCGCCCTCAAACTGCAGCACGGCGTCCACGATGTGCTCCAGCACCTTGGGACCGGCGATGCTGCCTTCCTTGTTGATGTGGCCAATGAGGATGACGGGCGTGTTGGTCTCCTTGGCATAGCGCTGGAACGCTGCGGCACACTCGCGCACCTGGCTCACGCTGCCGGCTGCGCTCTCCAGTTCGTCGCTGGCGATGGTCTGTATGGAGTCTACGATGATCATGTCGGGCTTGTCGGCGCGTATGCCGGCAAAGATGGTTTCGAGCGATGTCTCGCACAGCAGGTAACACTCACAGTCCACGTCGCTGCCGGCAATGCGGTCGGCGCGCATCCTGAGCTGTTGCGGGCTTTCCTCGCCCGAGATGTAGAGCACTCGGCGCGAGCGTATGCGCAACACGTTCTGCAGGGTTAGGGTAGACTTGCCTATGCCAGGCTCGCCGCCTATCAGGATAATGCTGCCGGGTACCAGGCCGCCGCCCAGCACACGGTTAAGCTCACCGCTGGGCAACTTGATGCGCGGCAGTTCCTCGGCCTTGATTTGCGAGATTTTGACGGGCGTGGAGCTCTTGCGGCCGTCGTCTCCCGCGCCATACTTGGCCGAGTGGGAGTTCTTGGCCACCACGGGCTCCTCGATGTAGGTGTTCCACTCGCCGCATGCCGGGCACTTGCCCACCCACTTGGGCGACTCGTTGCCGCAGCTCTTGCAATAAAATACCGTCTTGTTACCTTTAGCCATAATAGCTGTGTTTATTAGTTGGAGACCTCAGAGACCTCGGAGACCTCCGAATTATATAATTATCTGCAAGATAAACTTTACTTGAGTGAGTTGCGCATGAACTCGCTGATGGTGATGGCTGCTGCTACACCCACGTTGAGGCTCTCGCTGCCATTGCCGGGAGCGGCGGGGATGAGCAGTCGCTTGGTCACGCAGCGTTCCACCTTGGCACCGATGCCCTGGCCCTCGTTGCCGAAGACCACGAAGCATGGCTTGTCGAGCGTGCTGCCATAGATATTCTCGCCGTTGAGGAAGGTGCCGTAGACGGGCAGCTCGGGATAGGTCTCGAAGAGTTCCTCGAGGTCCACGTAGTGTACCTTGACACGTGCGATGGCACCCATGGTTGCCTGCACCACCTTGTGGTTATAGACGTCGACCGTTGTCTTGCTTGCGAAGATATTCTTGATGCCAAACCAGTCGGCAAGGCGGATAATTGTCCCCAGGTTGCCCGGGTCCTGCACGTTGTCGAGCACGATGTTCATGCCGCCGCGCACCTCGGCCTCGTTGATGGTCCTCTTGGGTATCTCGTAGACCGCGATCACCTCGCTGGGGTTGGTGAACTGGGTCATGCGGTCGAGCTGCTGCTTGTTGGCAAACATGATTTTCTCACGGTGTCCGGCGTGTCCACACTGGTCATACCACACCTTGGTGGCGATGAGCCAGCGACAGTTGAATGCGTCCCACGTGTCGCGAACGCACTTTGTCCCCTCGGCCACAAACAGGCCCTCCTCGTCGCGATGATGCTTATTGCTCAGCGACTTCACTGTCTTGATGATATAATTGTTTAGTTCTGGCATTGTTCAGTGATGTTGTGTTGTAGAGTGCAAAATTACCAAAATTAAATCACACCCACAAGAGTGACGATGCACATTATTATATATACACGTTACATCAGCTGGCCCACATGCTGCGGCGGGGTGACGCCACCATCATGGCTGTGCTCCAGCCCTGACTGGCATTGCGCACCCGCATGCGGCCTAGCCCGCGGAACATGCCGGCTTGGGTCATCACGTAGCGCATCACGTCGTCCAGGCTCACGAAGTTGCTCTGGCTGATGTTTACAATTGTGCGGCCGTTGCACTCGAGTGAGGCAAAGATCTGGTCGCCGTTTTCCATCTTGTGTAAAGTGTTGTTTCTTTCCATCGTGTCATCAAGTTTATCATTCACGATGCAAAGTAACATATCAGGTGTGCCAAAAACAAACACACCTATGTTAAATAAGGTTAATTCTAGAAAAACAAGGATTGCTGACCGTCATTGTGGTCAGCAATCCTTGTTTATCCTGAGATTTCCACCTTGTTGTGGATAGGGCAGGGGAGAGTGATTTGTTATTTCTTGCTGAGCTTGGAGTTGAGCGCTTCCTCGTCCTCGGCGGTCCAGAGCGGGTTCTCGTCGTCGCCCCAGTCAAAGCTGTCGTCGAAGGGTGACGCACCGTTGTCAAAGCCGAAAGTGGCCTCGTCGGTAAACTCCTTCATCTCGCGGCCGTCCTTCTTGGTGGGTCGTCCCAGACCCTTCTGGCGGCGCACGAAGCCGTCGATCTTCACCATCTCGAGCAGCTCATACTGGTCGCGGGTGGTGATATTCTTGAGGTAGTTAGGCACCAGCTTAGCGCCCACGCGGTTATTGAGCACGGCGAGCACCTCAAAGGTGTAGGTGATGGGTGGCTTGCGCACGGCGATGATGTCGCCGGCCTTGACCAGGCGCGACGGCTTCACGTTGGTGCCGCCCATGGTGACGCGTCCCAGCTTGCAGGCATCGGTGGCGATGGTGCGAGTCTTGAAGATGCGTGTGGCCCACAGCCACTTGTCTATTCTTACTTCGTTCATGTTCTTTCTATATAGGAGTGTTAGATTCTATAGGGTCTTACATAGTTCCCTATGGTATGTATCTTCTAGTACTCTTCTATTTCTTGTACTTGTTGATGAGGCGCTGGAGGAATGACTCGGGCTCCTTCTCCTCGGCAGGTTTCTCGCTGGGGGCCGGGCCGGCAGCCTGGGCGGCGAGGTTCTGCAACGAGGGCTTGGATTCTTTTTGTTCCCCGGTGCCGCTGGCTTCGGGCTTCTTCTTGGGAGCCTTGGGGGTGGCGTTCTTGTTGTAGTTGTTCATCGCGAACGCGAGGCCCGACAGGCAGAATGCCTTGATGGCTTCGCATGCCAGCTGGGCACGCTCGGGCAGGATGGCGAGTTCGTCGGCAGTGGGGTGTCCCAGCACGTAGTCCACCTGTGCTCCCGGCGGGAAGTCGTTGCCCACGCCAAATCTCAGCCGGGCGTAGTTCTGGGTCTGCAGCAGGTTGTTGATGTTCTTCAACCCGTTGTGACCGCCGTCGGCTCCCTTGCCGCGCAGTCTGATTGCTCCGAAGGGTAGCGCGATGTCGTCGACAACCACGAGTATGTTCTCCAGTTCGATGTTTTCTTTGTTCTTCCAGTAGCGCACAGCCTCGCCGCTCAGGTTCATGTAGGTAGAGGGTTTGAGCAGCACGAGCTGGGCGTTCTTGACACGCAGGCGGCACACCGCGCCATAACGCTCGGTGTTAAAAACAACATTGGATGCCGCAGCAAGGGCATCCAATATTGTAAAGCCTATGTTGTGTCGGGTGCCATGGTACTCTGCACCGATGTTACCCAGTCCAACAATTAAATACTTCATGAGCCTGTGTTGATTACTCAGCCTCTTCCTCAGCAGCAGCTGCAGCAGCCGAAGCGCGGGTAGCACGTACACCAGCGATAACGAGCTCCTTGGCGTTAGCCAGCTCGAACTCATCATAGTGGAGGTTCCCAACCTTAACAGCCTGACCAATCTGCAGGTCGCTTACGTTGATCATGAGAGTCTCGGGGATGTTCTTGTAGATACCCTTAACCTTAACCTTCTTCATGCTCAGGAAGAGCTTACCACCAGCCTTAACACCGGCAGCGTGACCCTCAACATGAACGGGAACCTCAACAACAACGGGCTTGTCCTCATAAACCTGGAGCAGGTCGATGTGGAGGATGCTGTCGTTTACGGGGTGGAACTGGATGTCCTTAACAACGGCCATCTTCTTCACGCCTTCCACTGTGAGCTCGATAACGTGTACATCGGGAGTGTAAACCAGCTTGCGGATTGCATCGAAAGTAACAACGAGGTCAGTAGCGATGATACCACGGCCGTTCTCGATCTTAACAACCTTCTCACCAGCGTTGAGCTTGCCAGCGTAGTTGCCGTTCTCGTCGAGTTCTACGAGCGCGCCACCGTTAAGTACTACAGGGATCTTGTTCTCTTTGCGAATTGCCTTCGCAGCCTTCTTGCCGAGGTCAGTTCTCGGTTCAGCAGTTAATTGAAATGTCTTCATTTTTAATAAGTTGTGTTACTCAAAATTAAGTGAATAATTAGCTCCTTAATTTCCCATCACACGGGTGTTGTTTAAAAAGCGATGCAAAGGTACAAATAATTATTGAATTATCAAAACTTTAACTCACTTTTGTCACTTGCGGCAAAAGTCGGTGAAGTTACAATAGGTGCAAGCCTTCTTGGGGTCGGGGGCCTGGATGAAGGCGTGGTCATCGCTCAGCAGTTTCTTGAGGTGTTCTTCCATCAGCGGGATGTACTCCTTCATTACCTCGTGCTCCTCGATGCCGTCGACCGGCAGTTCCACCTGCCCGTTCCGCGAATGGGTGAGGCCGTTTTCCTTGGTGTTCACCAGTTTGTAGATGCACGGCTTGATGGTGGTGATGCCCATATCCCGCAGTTCTTTGCCGAATTGCTGCTCGTAGGCCAGGCTGTAGAGCAGCACCTGCATCATGCCCTTTGAGTGACCTGACGTAGTGGTGTCGGTGAGCACTTGGGCGCTTGAGAACGAGGTCTTGTCGGAGCCGGTCTTGTAGTCGATGATGCGCAGGGTGCCGCCTATGCGGTCAATGCGGTCGGCCTTGTAGGTGAGGTTGAACTCGGTGCCGCCCAGTTTCATCTTGTGGCGGTGGTCGATCTCGCATTCCACCACTTCGAGCGAGCCGTCGTTGATGCACTGGATGTCATAGTCGAGTGCATTTGTCACGTAGGTCTTCATTGTCTCCAGCAGGATGATGGCCTGGCCGGTGAGGTCGTCGTCATAGTGCTCCTCGGTGCGCTTGAGGTACACGCGGTTGATGTTGCGCTTGAGTACCTTCTCCAGGTTTTTCTTCTTGAAGAAGTTGATGTCATCCTTGGTGAAGACCGCCTTGCGCTCGCCCTGGGCGTTGGGGACGGGATAGTAGAAGTCCTGGAGCGTGTCGTGCACGATGGTGCCGAATGTGCTCGAGTCCATGAAGTCGGTCACGTCGTTGTCGCTGCTCAGGTGGGCTATGTACTGGAAGTAGAACTGCAGCGGGCAGTTCATGAAGGTGTGTATCGACGATGCCGAGAGGCATGCCGCGTTTTTCTCCTTATCGAGGTCGCTGCCGGCGGTATAGGTTTCCTTGACTCGCAGTCCTTCCTTGGTGACGGTGATCTCGAGCGGCGGCACGTTGCTCACGGTGGCCTTGCGCTTGATGCGGTTGATGGGGCAGTGGTACACCTTGTCGAGCTGGTCGATGTAGCGCGACGGCACGCACTTGCTCGAGTCGCTCACGTCATAGTAGAGTGTCACGTGAGATGCTCGGCTGATGAGGCGGTAGAACCTGTAGGCCAGCGCGGCGTCGTTGCCGGCGGTGGTGGGCATCAGGAATGCCGCCCTGAAGCGTTCGGGGATGAGCGTCGGTATCGTCTCGCCCTTGGGCAGGATGCCCTCGTTGACCGAGAGGATCCTCAGGTCGTCAAAGTCGAGGCAGCGGGTCTCGAGCATACCCATCACCTGCAGACCGCTACCCGAGCGTCCGTCAAAGGGGATGATGGCGCCGGTTGTCATGCGGTCGATGAGGTGGAAAATCGTGTTGCTGCCTACGGGGAGGCCTATCTTGTCCACGGCTAGGCGCAGGCGCTGCAACACGCCGCAGTACTGCTTGATGAAGGCACATTGGATCGACAGTTTCTCGTGGCCGAGCTCCTCGTCGTCCTGCTCGCCGTCAACGGGCTGGCCCATGATGGCGCTTTCACATTGTCTCACCCGGTCAAACAGGTCTTGGCTGAAGGTGTGCAGCCTGTCGATGAAGCCGGTCACTTCAAGTGGCGTTGTCATGAACGCGTCGTTGCCCTGCCGGTTGTCGTCGTTGCCGGCGACGCTGAAGGCCTTGAACACGGGTTCCAGGCCGGTGCCGTCCATCATGGTGGCCGGGATGTTGAACTCGTTTTGCGACTCAATGGCGTTATTGAGCATGAGCACTTCCTCGGTGAATGCCATCTTGACGATGGGGTGTGACAGGATGTTGCGCACGTCCTCGCGGTAGAAGTACCATTTGTCCTTCTTCAGTGCCGCGTGGCGGTGGGCTATGGTGACCAGGCGCATCAGCGTGGCAATGTTTGACGCCTTGAGCTGGTAGCCCATGGTGATGTTGATGGGGTTCTTCTGGCCTGACGCTTCGATGAGCTTGTCGGGCAGGGAGTTGAGCAATGGCTCGAGCATGGTCTCGTCGGGCAGCACGATTGCTGTGGTGGGTTCCAGGGCTGTGAGGCCTTCAAAGGCACACTTGGCCTGCCCTATGGTCGACGGCACGCTCTGCACGGTGACCTGCGGGAACCCGTTGATTGCCTCCAGCTTGCTGCCCTCGGGCGGAGCAAATATCTTGTTCATGTCGTTCATGATGCGGGCAGCAGGGTTGATTTTGTTGTCCAGAGCCGGTGATGCGGTGTCCCACCAGTAGTGGGCCAGTTTCTTCTTTTGCAGCAGTTTGAAAATCTTCATCTCGCTCATCGACAGCACGTCGTGTCCCACCATCACCACGCGCCTGAACCCCAGGTCGTCGGCGTCCATGTTCTCCAGCAGGTCGCATGCCTTGCGGTAGAGCTTGCCCTGGGAGGTGAGGTGATAATGGTTAAGTAGCTCGCCATATTTTGTGTAGATGCTGTGCATGCAGTCCCACAGTCTCTTATACTCGGTTTCCTGTTTCCACATGCCGTCGGCGTTGCGCTCCAGGTCCACGTTGAGGATGCGCTTGATGGCGTCCTTGACGTCGTCGTCGATATACTCGGCCTGGATGTTCTTGAGATCGCCCAGGTTAGAATACAGCTCGCGGGCGTTGACGAGGTTCATGTCCACGTCGTTGAAGTCGCTCACCAGCAGCTGTCCCCAGAAGGCAAACTTGTCAAAGTCGCCCCTGCCTGTCACCTCGTGGTAGGCCTTGTAGGCGATGAACAGTGCCTCGATGGGCGGTGCAATCACGAGGTTGCTGCCGCGGTTGATGTGGTCGACCAGGTCGTTCATCGACATGAGACGCGGCATCACCGTGCTGGCTGTGAGTTCCTGGGCCAGGGCGCGTTCATATTGTTTGCAGCTGCGTCGGTTGGGAAACACAAAGGCCGTGTCGCTCAGCATGCTGCGCATGTTCTCGTTGCTGGTGTAGTAGCGTGCTACCTGTGTGAGAAATGGTGTGTTCATTGTAGATGGAGTGTTTATAGGATAAATGTAAGTGTGGGGTGAGGCCGGGGTGGGGCCTTATCTCTTGATCATGATGGTGGTGCGCACCGCCAGGTCAAAGAGGATGATGCGGGCATTGCCGTTGCCCTGTATCTCGCTTGCTGCGCGGGTAAACTCGTTCATCATGCGCTCCACGTTGTTCTCGTTGATAAACGGTGAGAACCTGACGCTGAACTGCTCCTCCTCGCGGGTCATGTAGTTGAGCCCCGGGGTGGCCATGTTGCGCACGAAGTTCTCGCGCACCTGTCGGGTGGCATAGGCCAGGAAGCGGCGCGACTTCTCGCGCTTCATGTCGGCAACGGTTTCGCTCCATGCCTTGAGCTTGGTGAGGTCGCGCATGTAGGCCAGGCGCATCAGCTCCACGAAGCGCTCGTGGAACTCGTGTGTCTCGTTGTCGGCCCGCAGCATGTTCACCGCGTGGGCCACGTCGCCGTCGGCACTGGCAGCCAGTGCCATGGCCTGCTGCTGGTCCACGCCGTAGTGTTTGCTCAGGTAGCCGGCAATGACCGTCATGGGCACGCGCATCAGCTCCACGCGCTGGGTGCGCGACAGGATCGTGGGCAGTATCTCCTTGGCATTGTTGCTCACCAGGATGAACTTACAGTCGTCATAGGGCTCTTCGATGAGCTTGAGCAACTTGTTGGCGCAGTCCTCGCGCATCTTCTCGGGCAGCCACATGATGAGCACCTTGTAGCGCGAGGTGAAGGCACTCATGCTCATCTTGCGCATGATGTTGTCGCTCTCCTTCACCAGGATCTGGGGCTGTGAGTTCTCGTTCTTGAGCAGTGACAGCCATTGCTGGTAGTCCTCCACGAGGGCATTCTCGCCCAGGAACTCCTTCCACTCGGGGATGAAGTCGTCACACACCGAGTTGTCGTCGCGCTTGAGGTAGGGAAACGAGAAGAACGTGTCAGTGTGGTTAAACGACTCGTGCTGGCGGCATGAGGGGCACACGCCGCAGGGCTCGCCGCCCGAGCGGTTGGTGCAGTGCAGGTATTGCGCCATGGCGCGTGCCAGGGCCAGTTTGGGGGTGCCTGCGTCGCCGTGCAGCAGCAGTGCGTGGGGCAGCCTGTCGTTGTCGATGAGTTGTCTCACCCTGGCCACCACGTTCTCGTTACCTAGTATATCGCTAAATTTCATGAGATGCTTTAAATTTATATAGACTTCAAAGTTACAACTTTCTTCCCACATGTGCAACCCCACCACCCTTAAAAAACACTCTATAGCCTCTATAGCCTCTATAGCCTCTAGAATCTCTATAATCTATCATCTCTTTTCCGGGGAGGAAAAGAAAACTCGGCAACCAGCGCCTGTTGCACCGATTGCCGAGCGGGAGATATTATCTCAATAAAAACGGGGAAATAGATTTCCTTTTAATTTAAGTAGTTGAAAATTTAAAAGGTTGAACCTTTAAACTTTGAAACCCTTAAAATTACTTGATAGCCTGACCAGCTACGTTGTAGCGAGCGTCGCCCTTAACGATAACTACCTGGCCATTCTCGATGGTCTTGTAAACCTTCTCAGCCTTAACGCTCAGGTCGTTGATACCTGTAACGGGAGCTGAAACCTTCCACATTGTGCAGTGGCCACCGGGCTGATACTGATAGAGGTTAGCCTCGTTGTCGCTAACAACCTCTACGTTGAGCCAGTTGCACTGGAAACCGTTAGCCTGCTTCTCGGTAACTGTCTGCTCAAATTCAGCAGTCTCAGCACCAACCTCAGCTACTGCGAAACCGTCGAGGTAGTTGGGGAGAGTGGGATAAGCTACATAAGTCTTCTCGCCGAGTTCGAAGGGGAATGCACCGTTGCAAGCACCCTTGTTGGGCAGAGCAAGTGTCTGAACCTCATAGTTGTCGCCCTCGAGATAGAGAAGTGCGGGGGCAGCGTTGCGAGTAACAAACAGAATGTTCTCGCCTACCATGTTAACAACTGTGCTTGATGTCATAGCCACGCCCTCAGCAAGAGCAACATAGCTCTCGTCAAAGTTAACCTCACCATCGGTAACGACAAGACGAGAAACACCTGTGCTTGTTGCACCAACCAGGTTGATTTCACCTTCTTCCATCAGGTTGCCCTTAGCAAAGCCAAGCATGTCAGAGCGGCCGTCAATAGCAGCATCCTCGGGAACCACGAGGTCAACTGATTCGCCAGTAGTGGGGTTGATAACCTTGAGAGCAGCTGTCTCACCGTCGCATGTCCAAGCGTTGGGGAAAGCAGCGAGAGATACTACCAGGTTACCAGCCTCGTCCATAGAGATACCGCAGTTTGTACCGCTCTCGAATGTCTGGTCAAGAAGACCGTTCTGGCCAACAACAACAACCTTCTGCTGTGACTTGTCCTGGATGTAGAACTTGCCGTTAGCACCTACGCCCTGACGTACCTCGTTAGTGGTAAGACCCAGGTTAGCGAAGTCTACTGAATAAACCTTCTCGATTGTGAGTTGAGCAGATGCACTCATAGCTACAGCTGCCGAAGCAAGGAGTAAAAATTTCTTCATAATTTGTTTAAGTTTTAAGTTAATATATAAGTTGTTTATGTAATATCTTTGTTTATGGTTAATGCTAAAAATATTATTGTGCAAAACTATAACTTTTTTTGGATATACACAACTATGGCGGCAATTCTGTTGTGTTAAATAATCTAAAAAAGAATTTTGAAAACAAAATGTGGCGATTTTGCCGTCTCCAGGAGTTTGAGATATGTGCTCCGGTAATCACGCGACAGGGGTAGGGGAGTAATCGTTTGAAATATAACAGGTTGGTTTCGCGTAGGGACTATCCTGCCCTGGAAACAGTAAAAAATAGCATGAGAAAATGACGGTTTAGTTTTTGATTTTCGTGGAAAAACCATTACCTTTGTAGGTTGAAAAGGATTAAACTCTTAAAGACTATGATTATAATAGGTATCGCCGGCGGAACCGGCTCAGGAAAAACTACTGTAGTGCGCAAAATCATGGAACGCCTCCCACAGGGCGAAGTTGGCATCATCTCGCAGGACAACTACTACAAGGACTCGAGTCATGTGCCCGTAGAGGACCGTCAGAAGATCAACTTTGACGAACCCGCCGCCTTTGACTGGGACCTCCTGTTTGATCACCTCAACGAGCTCAAGAAGGGCAACGCTATCGAGATGCCCACCTACAGTTACCTCACCTGCTCACGCAACGAGGAGACCATCCACCTCGAGCCGCACGATGTGGTTGTGATCGAAGGTATCCTCGTGCTCAGCGACCCCCGCCTGCGCGACATCATGGATATTAAGGTGTTTGTCGATGCCGACGGCGACGACCGCCTCATCCGCGTCATCTCGCGCGACTGCATCGAGCGCGGACGCACTCCCGAGGCCGTGATCGAGCGCTACCAGCGTGTGCTCAAGCCCATGCACCAGCTCCACATCGAGCCCGCCAAGAAGTTTGCCAACATCATCGTGCCCGAGGGTGGACACAACGAGGTGGCAATCAACCTGATTACCGACTATATCAAGGGACAACTCTCTAAGAATAAATAAACCAGGCTACATGGCTTTCTGGAACAAAAACAAATCGACCGGGGCGGCCGCAGGACAGGAAAAGGCTGAGGCAAAGGCATCGGCTGGCGAGAAAATCGTCAACGCCAAGCGGGCCGGCACCAAGGCTGTGACACAGCTGCTCAACCAGAGTGGCGAGGACGGCACGCTCGTGCTGCGCACCGAGAACCTCGTCAAGAAGTACAGCCAGCGCGTCGTGGCCAACAATGTGTCCATCGAGCTGCGACAGGGCGAGATCGTGGGACTGCTGGGACCCAACGGAGCCGGCAAGACCACAACGTTCTACATGACGACCGGGCTGGTGACACCCAACAGCGGACGCGTGTTCCTCAATAACGTGGACATCACCAAGCTGCCCGTGTACAAGCGCGCCCAGCTGGGCATCGGATACCTGCCGCAGGAGGCGTCGGTGTTCCGCACACTGAGCGTGGAGGACAACATCAGGCTCGTGCTCGAGATGACCAACACCTCGGCGGCCTATCAGCGCGACAAACTCGAGGAACTCATCTCGGAATTCCGCCTGCAGAAGGTGCGCAAGAACCTGGGTAACCGACTGTCGGGTGGCGAGCGACGACGCACCGAGATAGCACGATGCCTCGCCATCAACCCGCGGTTTATCATGCTCGACGAGCCGTTTGCCGGCGTCGACCCCATCGCCGTTGAGGATATCCAGAGCATCGTTTACAAACTCAAGTACAAGAACATAGGCATCCTCATCACCGACCACAACGCCCCCGAGACACTATCGATCACCGACCGCGCCTACCTCCTGTTCGAAGGCAAGATCCTCTTCCAAGGAACCAGCGAGGAAGTGGCCGAGAACGAAGTGGCACGAGACAAGTACCTGGGACACAACTTTATCCTTCGCCGCAAGGATTTTGACTAACCCTCCCGCCTTGTAGGTATATACCCCATCAACTCCACGGCAAAAAAC
>JAZQPG010000243.1:0-13612 GCA_045628365.1 Sodaliphilus sp.
TGGGCATCGACGTTGTTCGTCAGCGCTATGGCAACCTCTTCGACATGTATGAGGAGATCACCGACGTTAACCCCGGCGAGTTCGCTAAGGAAATCGACGGCGTTAAGTACTACAACCCCATGATGATTTATCCCGCTATCCACTACACAATGGGTGGTATCTGGGTTGACTACGAACTCCAGACAAGCGTAAAGGGTCTGTTCGCAATTGGTGAGTGTAACTTCAGCGACCACGGTGCTAACCGCCTCGGTGCATCTGCTCTCATGCAGGGTCTCGCCGACGGTTACTTCGTACTGCCTTACACCATCCAGAACTACCTCAGCGACCAGATTACTGTTCCTCACTTCTCTACCGACACTCCCGAGTTTGACGAGGCTGAGAAGAAGGTACAGGCTAACCTCGACGCCCTCATGGCTATCCAGGGTAAGCGTTCAGTAGATAGCATCCACAAGGAACTTGGTAATGTAATGTGGGACTATGTAGGTATGGCTCGCACCAAGGAAAGCCTTGAGACTGCACTCGCTAAGATCAAGAACATCCGCAAGGAATTTGAGACTAACCTCTTCATCCCCGGCACTCAGGAAGGCATGAACGTTGAGCTCGACAAGGCATTCCGCCTGCGCGATTTCATCACCATGGGTGAGCTCATCGCACACGACGCCCTCACCCGTGAGGAGAGCTGCGGTGGTCACTTCCGCGAGGAACACCAGACCGAGGAAGGCGAGGCTAAGCGCGACGACCAGAACTACTTCTACGTTTCTTGCTGGAAGTACAACGGCAGCGACGAGGTTGCTCCCACACTGCTCAAGGAGAAACTTGAGTATGAGGCAATCAAGGTTCAGACCCGTAACTACAAGTCATAATGTTTCACTTTTAAAAACCTAAGATTACAATGGATACTAATATAAGCTTCAAACTTAAAGTTTGGCGTCAGGCTGGTCCCCAGGAACAAGGTCAATTTGTGACTTATGACATGCAGGACATCCCCACTGACACTTCATTCCTCGAGATGCTCGATATCCTTAACGAGCAGCTCATCGAGCAGGGCCAGGAACCCATCGTGTTTGACCACGACTGCCGCGAGGGTATCTGCGGTATGTGCTCACTCTACGTTAACGGTCACCCCCACGGCCCCGCTACCGGCGCTACCACTTGCCAGCTCTACATGCGTCGCTTCAAGGATGGCGACACCATCACTGTTGAGCCCTGGCGCAGTGCTGCGTTCCCCGTGATCAAGGACCTCATGGTAAACCGCAACGCATTTGACCAGATCCAGCAGGCCGGTGGTTACACCAGCTTCAACTGCGGTGGTGCTCAGGACGCTAACGCCCTCCCCATCAGCAAGGTTGACGCCGACGAGGCTATGGACAGCGCTTCTTGCATCGGTTGCGGCGCTTGTGTGGCTGCCTGCAAGTACGGTTCGGCTATGCTCTTCGTTTCGGCCAAGGTTAGCCAGTTCGCTCTCCTTCCCCAGGGTAAGGTGGAAGCTAAGAAGCGCGTGAAGGCTATGCTGAGCAAGATGGACGAGCTCGGATTCGGTAACTGCACCAACACCGGTGCCTGTGCAGCCGAGTGCCCCAAGAACATCAAGCTGAGCAACATCGCTCGCCTCAACCGCGAGTTCCTCTGCGCTAAGTGCAGCGACTAATCGATTAGTCAACACATCATCATAACAGTGGCGTTGTCCCCCTCCCGGAACAGCGCCACTTTATTTATATTGCACGCGTGCGCGCACACGCACGCATCAATGGCATAGAGCCTGCGTCACTCCTCCAGCCTGTTCCTACACAAGTTTCTAGGCCTCAATAATGTCGAAACCGAGGGGTTCATACAAGAAACTTGCCACTTCATACAAACCGACATTTTTTTTAACCACGTTCAGGAAAACTGCCCTTATCTTTGCATCGTAAAACAAAACAAACAAATTATTTTATCAAAAAATTTAAAATTTTAGCATTATGAAAAAGTTAATGTTCGTAGCAGTTGCAGCTATCTTTGCAACATCTTTTACATCTTGTTATGTATCTCCTAATCCTAATGATGTAATCGAAGAAGAACAGGCAGAAATCTGCATTGATTCTACTGAATCACCTGTAGAGTTTGTAGATGTCTCAAAGTAATTAACTTTTATTTTAACAGAAAGTACTAAACCAATAGGCACTTAACTTAAAAAATTATTAACAACAAATAAAATTTATAAGATCATGAAAAAGTTAGTTTATGCAATGGCAATTATGATGAGTGTATCAATGGCTTCATGCCAACTGTTCGGCAACAACGACCAGCAGTCAGCTGACCAAACCACTACCGAGCAGACAGTGGACAACAACGGCGGTGACACTATCGCCAACGAAGCCCAGGCCGGCAACAACGCCGAGGTGAAAGCCGAGGAGAACAAGGACGCCGAGGTCAAGGGCGAAGGTAAGGCTGAGGGCGAGGTTCCCGCAGCAGCAGCCCTCGCTCCCGAGCAGGCACAAGAGACAGCTAAGTAATAATACATAACATCTGTGATTTTGAAGGACAACCTCTCAATAACGAGCGGGTGTCCTTTTTCATTCCAATATCTTGCCGTATAGGGAAAAACCACACAAATTCAGCCCTGCCAACCACCGATGCGAAACAAGTTAGATTTTAATTTTGCAACATGTTGGTTTTCAATAATTTCCAATAAGGTAAATGATATCACTTTTTTGCTCAAACACTTTGACATATCACATTATCACACTAACTTTGCAACCGTAAAACGATCGCAAAAACCATCACAATCATGGAACGAGGAAAACAGACCTGCAGGGTGCTCAAGGACCTGCGCCAGCGCATTGCCAATGCTAACGGCATCGCCTACACCCCCACCGAGTGTCACCACAAGGGTGACTGCGCGGGCACTTGCCCTGCGTGCGAAGCCGAGATGCAGTACATCGAGCAGCAACTGTCGCTGCGACGCATGCTGGGCAAGGCCGTCGTCGTGGCAGGCCTGAGCCTGGGCGTGATGGCACTGAGCACCGCCGCCGAGGCCGCCACCCGGCACAAACCCAAGCATCGCCGCCATCTGAAAGAAGAAGTATTGAAAGTAGAGAAAACAGTAACTTCAGCTGCACTTAAAGGTGATGTGATACCACAACAACCCACCGAGCAAAGTGATGAATCCATGTTAACGGGTATGGTAAAACAAACCACCATGCCCACGTTCCCCGGCGGAGATGTAGCGCTGATGAAATACCTGAGCGAGAACATCGTTTACCCCGAGCAGGCTGCTAAAGACAGCATCGAGGGCAAGGTCGTCGTGCAGTTTGTGGTGAAGAAGGACTGCAGCATAGGCGACACACGCGTTGCACGCTCTGTCCACCCCTTGCTCGACGCCGAGGCCTTGCGTGTGGTTAAGACCCTGCCCAATTTCGCCACCCCGGCACACTCCAACGGTACCCCCGTGGACGTGTGGTACATCGTCCCCGTCACCTTCAAGCTGGAACGCAAAGAGGAACATGAATGAGAAAAATAGTACCTGTAATATTGTTCGTCCTGGCCGCATGCTACGCCTGCGCCAAGCATCCAGCGGGCCCCTCTGCGAAGGCTCCTGACATTGTCACGCAAACCAGGGCCAACCCAGGCATCCATCACGTCACGATCACAATGCCTGTGTATTCTTTCAACACATGGCAACTGGAGGAAATGCTCTCCAAGTTTGACACGGGCACTCCCGTCGTGATTGAATATAACGATACTAACCCCGACTACAACATCACCGTCTCAACCTTGCACTACGACTATTACGGCCACATGTGCGACACGCTCGACAAGAGCATGGAGGGAGTGTGCCTCCTGGGCAAGACGCTGTGCTACATCAAGGGCCAAAACACGCTTGACCAGCTCTTCCGCGTCAAAATAGGAACTGACACCATCGAGTTTGACACCGACGACAACATGTGCAAGTGCATGGAAGACGTCTGGCATATGACTTTCAAGGTAAAGAGCGGCCCCTGGACCCCTCCAAAGCCAATTGTTAACGAAGGTGTGTTTCGTCATGCCGACCAGATGCCCGAGTTTCCCGGGGGAAACGAGGCGCTGAAGGAATATATCCAGAGCCACATCATCAGGACCAATGGCGACGACTGCACCACGGGCAAGGTAATCGTGCAGTTTGTGGTGAAGAAAGACGGTAGCATAGGCGAGGTCAAGATTGCACGCTCGCTGAACAAAGAATTGGACAAAGAAGCCGTGCGCGTCGTCAAGTCGCTGCCGCGCTTCACCCCCGGCCGCAACGGCGGAGAGCCTGTAGACGTGTGGTACTTCGCCCCCGTCAGTTTTAAAATTTTGTAGTTATTGGTTGCAGCAGCCTCTATGTAATGACAAAACCCTCCGGGCCACGTGGGTCCAGAGGGTTTACTGTGTTGGGACGGAGGGCTATCGTCACACCTTGACGATGCGCATGTGGGCCTTGGGGTAACGCAGCACCAGGCAGCTGGCCTCGGTGAGCACGAGGGCGTCGGTGTTGCGTAGGCCGCTTGACTTGAGGTCGAGGGCCTCGGTGCTAAAGGGCACGTGGCTGTACTTCTGCATGTACTCGGGGTCGATGATGATGCCGTTGCCGGCCATGCCGCAGTCGTCAAACACCTCGCTCAGCAGCAGGTACAGCGTTCCGAACTTGCTGCGCAGCTCGGTGAAGTCGATGCCCCACTTGCTCACGGTCTCGCCCGAGCGCACCACACGGGTGACGTCGAGGTGGCTCAGCGCCCCGATGAGCTTGCTGCCGCCCAGCAGCACCTTGCGCTTGCTGCCGTTGTTGCCGGTGAAGGCCTGGCGCATCAGTTCGACCACCTTGTCCTCGTTAATGACGTTGCCCTCGTAGCGGAACTCCTTGCCCGCCTGGTGCCAGATGCCTCCGGTGAGCATGATGTTCTCCTTCTTGTCGGGATGCCACAGGCGCTGCTTCACGCCGAAGAGGAACGACTTCTCCATGCCCAGTCGCATGTCGTAGACCGCGGCTTCTTCCTGGTCGCTCATGGTCCAGTCGGTCTCCTTGTTGGCAAGTCGCTGCAGGGTGCTTTGCTCCACCTGCATCTTGAAGATTTGGCAATAATTGTAATTCTTTTGCGGCAGAGCCTCGAACTGGGGCGACATCACGTCGAGCTCGCTGGCGGCGCGTCCCATTCTCACCAGTGTGGTGCCGGCTTCGATCGAGGGCACGCAGCCTTCCACGCCGCCCAGTTTCTTACCGTTGACGGCCATCACCTGCACGCCGCCCTGCGGGTCGCGTCCGGTGACATAGAGCACCAGCTCGTCGGTCGAGCGTGTCGAGCCGTCGGGCTCGTAACCGAAGATGCCTTGCACCAGGATGGTGTCGCTGGCATCAAAGATCTCGTCGTCATCGGTGAAAATCACTGTGCGGCCCTTAGCCCCCTCGGCAGGAACCTGCTCCTCGTAGTCCTCGGCCAGGGTGGTCACCGTGGGCTTGGTATCCACGTTGTAGAAGTCGACCTGCATGGCTCCGGCGTGCTTCGCTCCGGCATATCGCGAGATCTGGTCAACGGGGGTTGCCATGGGGCGTATTTTCACGATCTGGCGGTCCACCTCGTTGAGCAGCAGCGACGGTGATGCCTCGCGGGTGAGGTCGGTGGTGAGCGGGCCGTCCACCACGTGCTTGCCTCCTGCCACACCAGGGACGATGGCTGCCGCGAGCAGAGCCTCCTGGCAGTCGTTCATCACGGCCATTATGGCCACGGCAACGATAAACAGTGCGATGGCCATAGCCACGCGATAGGGGTTTCGGGCCGCATAGTCGGCCACACGGCGCATCCAGCGCCACAGTTTTGATACATTTACGTTCATAATGAAATAATAAGATTAAATTGTTGAAAAAATCATTTACTCCCACACGCTGCGCCTCACGTAGCGCGGAAACGTCATTGCCACGGGTTGTTGCTGTTGCGGGTGCAGCAGGGCGTCGATGTTGTCGTTGCGCCCTCTCACGTAGCCGGCCGCCTCGGCGTTGCTCACGTCCTCGTCGTGCCTGAGCGCGCTGGCCAGCATCTCCACCACGCGGGGGGTGATCACCGTGGCCTGTAGCGGCTGCAGCACTTCCTTGAGTTGACGCTGTGTTTCCTCGTCCAGCCCGAGCGCAGCCGCGGCATCTTGCACGGCCTTGTCCAGGCCCTCGGCCGACGGGGCGACAGTGTTGCCGCTGTTATCGTTGCCGCTGCCGTTTGCGTTGACGGTAGCGTTTCCCTGTGGGTCGAGGCGCACATCGAGATCAATCTCGGGGACAAAATTCTCGTCTTCGTTTTTCATAATTGATTGCTTTTTTTAGAACAACTTGATGTTTACTTGTGAATGACGCTGCAAAGTTACTGCTGCAAGCCCCCGTGTCCGTGCATCAACCGAGCAACTGCCTTCAAAGCCGCGCCGCCACTGCGTTGACGGCACCTTGGGTAGTGCAAGGCGTCACCGCCGTCAATCCTTAACCCGCTAGGAATAAGGACTGCCGTCAAGGCTATTAAACATTTTTTAGCACATTAAAATGAAGTTTTGGCTCGCGATTTGCGTCTAATAGAGCAGAAAAGTGTTAACTTTGTCAATTAATTGGCAAGCTATAGCCCGGCGCGACTATGGTTAAAGGTTGGATTTACACTTTGTACAAAATAAAAAATAATTATATACTTAAACTTTATTTTTATGAATTTCAAGCATTTACTGGTTGCTGCACTGATGCTTATCACTGCTGGCACAGCCATGGCACAGCTGTCCGAGTTGCCTCCCATCCCCATCGATAAGGAGGTGCGCATGGGCAAACTGCCCAACGGACTCACTTACTACGTGCGTCACAACGAGTATCCCGAACACCGTGTGAACTTCTACATCGCCCAGCGTGTAGGTTCTATCCAGGAGGAAGAGTCACAGCGTGGTCTCGCCCACTTCCTGGAGCACATGGCATTCAACGGCACCGTTAACTATCCCGGCAACGGTGTTATCGACTATACCCGCACCCTGGGTGTGGAGTTTGGCCGCGACCTCAACGCTTACACCAGCGTTGACCAGACCGTTTACAACATTAACGACGTTCCCTCAACCCGCGTGAGCGCTCTCGACTCTTGCCTCCTCATCCTCAAGGACTGGAGCAACGGTCTGCTGCTCGAAGGCGAGGAGATTGACAAGGAGCGTGGTGTGATCCACGAGGAGTGGCGCCTGCGCAGCAGCGCCATGCAGCGCATGCTCGAGCGCAACCTCGAGACCATGTACCCCGGCTCTAAGTATGGCAAGCGCATGCCCATCGGTCTGATGAGCGTCATCGACAACTTCAAGTACGAGGAAATACGCAACTACTACCATAAGTGGTATCGCCCCGACAACCAGGCCATCATCGTGGTTGGTGACATCGACGTTGACCGCACCGAGGCCAAGATCAAGGAAATGTTCGGCGCTATCCCCGCTCCCGCAGCCGACGCTGCCCAGGTTGTTGACGAGGCAGTGCCCGACAACGACAACATGATCGTGGTTGTTGACAAGGACAAGGAGATGCAGTACAGCATCGTTGAGGTTTGCTTCAAGCACGAGGCCACCAAGCCCGAGGAGAAGTCTTCAATGATGTACCTCATGCAGGACTATGCACTCAACATGGTGAACAGCATGCTCAATGCACGCTTTGCCGAGAAAGCACAGGAGCCCGACTGCCCCTTCATCCAGGCCAGCGCTAGCGACGGCCAGTACATCTTTGCCAAGACATGCGAGGCCTTCACCGTTTCGGCTCTGCCCAAGCCCGGCATGACCGAGCAGGCTACCAAGGCTGTCATCACCGAGGTTAAGCGTGCCCTGCAGCACGGCTTCACCGGCACCGAGTACATCCGTGCACGCGAGGAGTACATGAGCCGCCTCGAGAAGCAATACAACGAGCGCAACAAGATCTCTAACGAGTCTTATGGCCGCTCTTATGCTGCCCACTACCTGGGCAACGAGCCCATCCCCTCAATCGAGGACGAGCACATGATCATGAGCCAAATCGTGCCCATGCTGCCCGTTGAGGCTATCAACCAGATTCTCCCCCAGCTCGTGAGCAAGGACGAGAAGAACGTGGTTGTGCTCAACTTCAACCAGGAGAAGGACGACGCAGTTTATCCCGAGGCTACAGCCCTCAAGACTGCTGTTAACGATGCCCGCACTGCCGAGGTTGAGGCCTACGTGGACAACGTGAAGGACGAGCCCCTCATCACCAACATGCCCAAGGCCGGTACCATCGTTAAGGAGAAGGCCGGTGACAAGTTCGGTTTTACCGAGCTCACCCTGAGCAACGGCGCTAAGGTTATCCTCAAGAAGACCGACTTCAAGGAGAACGAGATCCTGATGCGTGCCGAGTCTAAGGGCGGTAACTCGCTCTATGGCCAGAAGGACTATGCTAACCTCGCGCTGTTTGACGCAGTGGTTAGCCAGAGCGGTCTGGGTTCATTCAGCAACACCGAGCTCGAGAAGGCTCTCGCCGGCAAGCAGGCTCAGGTGGGTCTGTCACTGTCAACAAGCTTTGAGCGCCTGACCGGTAAGACCACCGTCAAGGACCTCGAGACCATGTTCCAGCTCGCTTACCTCAACATGACCAGCATCACCAAGGACGAGAAGGCCTACAACAGCCTGATGTCTCAGCTCGAGACCATCCTTAAGAACAAGGGCCTGCAGCCCGAGGCTGTGTTCAGCGACTCTATCGACTGCACCCTCAACTGCCACTCTTGGCGTGAGCTGCCCTTCGAGGCCGAGAACCTCAAGGACGTGAACTATGACCGCGTGCTGCAGATCGCCAAGGAGCGCACTGCCAACGCTGCCGACTTCACCTTCTACTTCGTTGGTAACTTCGATGAGAAGCTCATCCGTCAATACATCTGCCAGTATATCGCTTCGCTGCCCGCTAAGAAGGGTAAAGGCGAGAACTACAAGAACGTGACCGAACGTCCCGCTAAGGACGTCATCAACGAGTTCTCTCGCAAGATGGAAACTCCCAAGGCCAACGCCCGCATGTACTGGTACACATACAACAACCAGCCCAGCAACCTGGAGAACTCTATCAAGGTTGACATCGCCGGACAGGTGCTTAGCAAGATTTACCTCAAGAAGATCCGCGAGGACGCTGGCGCTGCTTACTCGGCAGGTGCACATGGTGGCGAGCAGACCATCGGTGACATGACTTACACTGTCATCATGGGTTACTGCCCCTTCAAGCCCGAAATGAAGGATCTCGCAATTAGCATCATGCGCGAGGAAATCAACACCGTTGCCACAACAATCGACGAGGCAACCCTCAAGGACATCAAGGAAGTCATGATCAAGGACTATGACACCAGCAGCAAGGAAAACGGCTACTGGCTGGGCGTGCTCAACATGTACGTGTCTAAGGGTCAGGACATCCACACCGGTTACAAGTCTATCGTTGATGCACAGACTCCCGCAACAGTGAGCGCATTCGTTAAGAACGTGCTCCTGGGCAAGGGTACCCACGTAGAGGTAATCATGCTCCCCGAGGAGTAATCACCCGCAAGGAGTAACCAACGCTCCTTCACCATGCTATACAGCGCCCCGGACGGCTCACCAGCCTCCGGGGCGCCTATTTCTTTTTATTATGGTTACTGCAAAAACAGAAACAACACACAGTCACAATTAACACCAAGTAGTTCACGCCTAAATATACTAACCCAATATAATCGTGCAAAAAAAAGATTGCGCCCGTTTAGTGGTTGGCGCAATCTTGTGGGGTTAAGTTCAAATTATTGAACTTAATAATTTCGGTTGCGAGTGGTTTACTCTAGTTCGAGGACGTGGCTGGTGAGGCCGCGGCGGGTCGAGAACAGGTCGAGACCCACGGTCATCAGGTATTCGCCACTGTAGGTGCGGCCGTTGAACCAATAGTTGTTGCCGCGCTCGTTGGTCTCCTTCACCTTGTACTCGCGGTTGGGATCCAGACCCTGCAGCTTCACGGGCAGCAGGTGCTCGCGGTAGCGGGGGTTAACGTCGAAGGCAAACACTACAGCCTTGCTCTTATCCTCGCTCACGAACATCGTGCTGGCGTGGGGACCATCGTAGGGTGATACCAGGCGGTACTGGTCGCCGTCGAGGATAACGGGCTTCATGCGGTTGTAATTCTTAACAGCGTTGCGGCAGAACTGGGCATCGTCCTTGCTCATGTCGGCAAACTTGATGTCGAAGCCAAGCTTAGCCATGCTTGCCACGTCCACGCGGAACTTGATGTCGCTCTCCTTGTTCCATGTGGTCACGTGGGCGCACTGTGCCTTGACGGGATAGACGCTGCTGTAGCCCCACTGGATGTAGAGGCGCTCCACGGGATCGGTGTTGTCGCTGGGCCAGAACTCGGTGAAGTACTCGAGTGCCTCGTAGTCGATGCGGCCGCTACCGCCCGAGCACAGCATCATGGGCACGTTGGGATACTTAGCCTTGATGCGGTCGAGCACCTTGTACAGGCCGCGCACGTAGTCGATGTAGAGGTGAGTCTGCTGGTCCTTGAGGTAGTTTGACCAGATGTTGGTGATGGGTGAGTTGCAGTCCCACTTGAAGAACGCCACCTCGGGGTTCTCGGTGAGGATGCGGTCAACCACGCTGAACACGTGGTCCTGCACCTTGGGATTGCTCAGGTCGAGCACCAGCTGGTTGCGGAAGTAGTACTCCTTGCGGTTGGGCAGGTGGATCACCCAGTCGGGGTGGTTCTCGTAGAGTTCGCTCTTGGGATTCACCATCTCGGGCTCAATCCAGATGCCGAACTTCACGCCCTTCTCCTTAGCCTTTTCACACAGGAAACCTATCTTGTTGGGCAGCTTGTCCTTGGTCTCCTGCCAGTCGCCCAGGCCCTGGTGGTCGCTGCTGCGCGGATACTTGTTGCCAAACCATCCGTCGTCGAGCAGGAACATGTCCACGCCCAGGTCCTTGGCCTCGCCCATGAGGCCAGCGAGCTTGTTCTCGTCAAAGTCAAAGTAGGTTGCTTCCCAGTTATTGAGCAGCGTCATGCGGGTGCCCTTGCCGTCCTTAAGGCGGTAGTTGCGCGCCCAGGTGTGGAAGTTGCGGGCTGCCTTGCCGCGGCCGCTGTCGCTCAGGGTGAAGATGAAGTCGGGAGTCTTGAAGGTCTCGCCCGCCTTGAGGGTGTACTCTGAGAAGTAGGGGTTGATACCTGAGAGCAGACGCAGCACGCCGTTGTTGTCGACCTCGAAGGTGAACTGGTAGTTGCCGGTCCATGCCAGAGTGCCCACGAGTACGTTGCCCGCTGTCTCGGTAGCCGGAGCGTCGAGGCTCAGCTGGAAGAACGAGGGGATGAACATGCTGGCGCGGCTGCCCAGCTTGGTGTCGAGCACCTTCTTGCCAAAGTTAAGCTCGGTCTCGCTCTTAGCAACCTCAGCAGCCCAGTCACCGTGATACTCGGTGAGGAAGTAGCGGCTGCGGTTGAGGTTGAGCAGGCTCGATGCAAACTTGTGGAGCACAACGGGCTTCTTCTCGCCGTTGGTAATCTCGGTGTTGGTCACGATGATGTCCTGGCCGGCATAGGTTGCAAAGTGCAGCTTCACCGTTGTGGGGTAAACGTCATCGGCAAGGGTGATGGTGGTGAGCGTAGCGCCGTCGGCCTGGGTAGTCACCTCATGGCTCACATACTTGAGCTCGCAGGTGCTGTTGTGGTCGCTGTGCTCCACGTGGAGCGCGGGCTCGAAGTAGTCTTCCATGCCGTGGGTGAGGTAAGCCTCGATGCCACGGGGCAGGTGCTTGAGGTCGGCGTCGTTGTTGAGCTTCTTGCCCAGGTAGCTTTGGTACAGGCGGCCGTTGTCACCCACCTTGAACACGAGCTGGACATTGCTGGTCTCAACCTTGATCACAGGCTTGTCCTGTGCAACAGCGCACACTGTGCACATGAGCGCCACGGCAAGCATTGAAAATAGTCGTTTAATCATAAATAAAGATTTTTCTTCCAAAAATAGATAATAGTAGATAATAGTAGATAATAGGGACGGTTCTTTTTATCTAGTTTTAGATTATTCTCCCGGATTTTCCGGAATTGCCGGGCTATCCGGGAGATAGTGATAGTGATTAGTTCTTTTTCCACAGGTTGTTCATGTCTTCGAGGGTCTTGCCCTTGGTCTCGGGGACAAGCTTCCACACGAAGATGGCGGCGATGACGCAAATAACGCCATACATGCCGTAGGTGAACCAGTGGCCGAAGTCATCGCCCTCAGTGAGGTGCATGTTGAACATGGGCACGAACGATGAGCTCACGATGAAGTTGAAAATCCACTGGAATGCTACTGCGATAGCAACTGCGGCACCACGCACGGTGTTGGGGAAAATCTCGCTGATGAGTACCCAGCAGATGGGACCCCATGAGAACATGAAGCATGCGCTATAGAGCATGATGCTGGCCATGCACAGCGCGCTCAAGTTGGGATTGCCAAATGTCATTGCAACGCCAAATGCTCCGATTGCCATACCAAGCGAACCGACGATGAGCAACGGCTTGCGGCCCAGCTTCTCTACGGTTGCAATGGCAACGACGGTGAGGGTAAGGTTGATGACACCGGTGAACACGGTAACCACCATGGGGTCGCTAAGGCCCATGTCGCTGTAGATGCGGGGTGCGTAGTAGAGCACGGCGTTGATACCGATTGCCTGCTGGAACACACTCAGCATGATGCCGATGAAGATAACCATCACACCATAGGTGAACAGGCGTTCGGTCTTCTCGGTTGTGGTGGCCTTGATCTCGGCAATGATTTCCTTGGCCTTCTCCATGCCGTTGATCTTGCCCAGCACGTTCAGTGCCGACTTCTCGTGGCCGGTCATCACCAGGTAGCGGGGAGTCTCGGGAACGAAGCAAACGAGGAATGCAAACAGACCGGCGGGAATAGCTTCGCTCAAGAACATGTAGCGCCAACCGTCAGATACGGTCCAGTTGCACACGTCGTGGGCTGTACAAGCGTCAACCACCTTGTGCATGCCACCGGCAACCTCCTCGATAACGGGGTTGGTGTGCTCGCCCAGGATCATGAAATTAACGAAATAAACCACCAGCTGGCCAAAGATGATGGCAAACTGGTTCCACGACACGAGCGTGCCGCGCATGTTGCTAGGAGCGACTTCGGCGATATACATGGGGCAGATGGCCGATGCCAAACCTACACCCACACCACCCAGGACGCGGTAGCAGTTGAACACGATGAGCAGGTTAAAGTTGGCCTCTCCCTTGTCAAAGAGCATGAACTCGGGAAGATAAGAGCCTAGCGCACTCAGGAAGAAGAACACTCCGGCGATGCACAGCGAGCGCTTGCGGCCCTGGCCCTGTGCAAACACACCGCTCAACGCACTACCGATGATGCAGCCAATCAGGGCGCTTGAGCAAGTGAAACCATGCCAGAAATCGGTATATTGGAAGTCTGTTGAACCCAGGAAGAATGCCTGAAGACCTTTCTCGGCTCCTGATATCACTGCGGTGTCGTAACCGAAGAGCAGTCCGCCCAGCACGGCTACGAGAACAATCGAAAACAAATAGGCTTTGCTGCCTTTTTCTTGATTTGCCATAGTTTTAGTTATTATGCAATAAATCCAGGTACCCAGCCCAAGCCGGGTACCCAGACGTTTATCAGTCAGTTAA
>JAZQPG010000244.1:0-4266 GCA_045628365.1 Sodaliphilus sp.
CTACATCTAATTTCCTCAACCCCCGCACCAAGCAACTGGAGCAGGAATTGCTAGACCCCATAGGCATCAGCGTAGACCAGTTTGCTCCCATAGTGATGCCGGGCACGCAGATTGGAACTCTCTCGCCCAACGTACAGCGCCTCACTGGCCTGGGCGCAGTTCCCGTCATCGCCGTTGCCGGTCATGACACAGCATCGGCAGTTGCTGCGGTTCCGGCTGCAGGACAGGAGTATGCTTACCTGAGTTCGGGTACTTGGAGCCTCATGGGCATAGAGACCGACGAGCCCATTATCACCGAGACAAGCCGTGAGTGGAACTTCACTAACGAGGGCGGCCTGGGAGGCAAGACCCGCTTCCTCAAGAACATATGCGGTATGTGGCTGCTGGAGCGCTGCTGCCAGGAATGGGGCAACAACGACTATGCATGCCTCATCACCAGTGCTAAGGAAGTGAAGCCTTTTCGCAGCATCATCAACCCCGATGACCCCTCGTTTGCCAACCCCATTTCTATGGTACAGGCAATAATCCAATATTGCGAGGATACTAACCAACCCGTGCCGCAGAGTAAGGGCGAGTTCAGCCGCTGCATCTTTGATTCGCTTGCACTGCGCTACCGCATGGTGATGAACAAGTTGCAGGATATGTCGCCGTTCAACATCAAGCGCCTGCATGTGATAGGTGGCGGCTCACGCAACGACATGCTCAACCAGCTCACTGCCAACGCCACACAGAAACTTGTGGTTGCCGGCCCCAGCGAGTGCACAGCAATGGGTAACCTGCTGGTGCAAATCAAGACGAAAGACCCCGAGCACTTTGACCGCCGCAGCATCGTGGTGCGCAGCGTGGATACTAAGATGTTCTGCCCCGGTGATAAGGAGCTGTGGGACGAAGGTTACATCAAGTTCCTGCGCATCCTCGAGAACTATGAGCACAAGATTGTGTCGTAGTAAAAGTTTAAAGGTTTAAAGGTTTAACAGTTTAACAGGTTAATCGAGAGTAACGATAATAACGACAACAACAATAAAAAACTATACGACTATGAAAGAAGAACTCATCATTAAGGCTTATGAGATTGCTCGCGAGCGCTATGCTGCCTTGGGCATCGACACCGATAAAGTACTTGCTCAGATGCAAGATTTCCACCTCTCGCTGCATTGCTGGCAGGCCGACGACGTAATCGGCTTTGAAAACGCTGGCGGCAGCCTCACCGGTGGCATCCAGACCACAGGTAATTATCCCGGCCGTGCACGCAACATCGACGAACTGCGTGCCGATATCCTCAAGGCTACATCGCTCATCGCCGGTACTCACCGCCTTAATCTGCACGAGATTTATGGCGACTTCCAGGGTAAGAAGGTTGACCGTGACGAGGTGACTGTTGAGCACTTCCAGAGCTGGATTGACTGGGGAAAAGAGAACAACATGAAGCTTGACTTCAACTCAACATCATTCTCTCACCCTAAGAGCGGTAACTTGAGCCTCTCGAGCCCCGACGAGGGTATCCGCGAGTTCTGGGTAGAGCATACTAAGCGTTGCCGTGCCATTGCCGAGGAAATGGGTAAGGCACAGGGCGACCCCAGCATCATGAACATCTGGGTCCACGACGGAGCAAAGGACATCACTGTTAACCGTTCGCTCTATCGTCAGCAGTTCAAGAAATCGCTTGACGAGATTTTTGAGACAAAATACGACAACATGCGCGACTGCCTCGAGTCTAAGACTTTCGGCATCGGCCTTGAGAGCTTCACATCGGGTTCTCTTGAGTTCTGCGTGGGCTATTGCGCTGCCAACGATAAGATTTACACCATCGACACCGGCCACTATCACCCCATGGAGAATGCTGCCGACAAGGTATCATCTCTCCTTCTCTATGTCCCCGAGCTGATGCTTCACGTAACCCGTGGCGTGCGTTGGGACAGCGACCATGTTACTATCATGGAAGATCCTACGATGGACCTGTTCAAGGAAATCGTGCGTGCCGATGCCATTGACCGTGTACACTATGGCCTCGACTACTTTGACGCGTCAATCAACCGCATCGGTGCATACGTGATAGGTAGCCGTGCTGCGCAGAAGTCAATGCTGTGCGCCCTGCTCGAGCCCATCGCAACACTGCGTCAACTCGAACTCGAAGACAAGGGCTTCCAGAAGCTCGCTCTGCTCGAGGAATGCAAGTCTATGCCCTGGCAGGCGGTTTGGGATATGTTCTGTCTCAAGAACGATGTACCCGTGGGCAACGAGTTTATCCCCGAAATCGAGGCCTACGAGCGCGAGGTGACAATTAAAAGATAAAGGTTTAAACGGTTTAATCTCCGAGATCTCTCCTTTCTAATCTCTCAACTAAATTATGAGCATCTTTATAGGATTATTGATTATAATGATAGGAGCCTTTTGTCAGTCGAGCTCCTATGTTCCCATCAACAAGATAAAGTCTTGGAGCTGGGAGTCTTACTGGATTGTGCAGGGCGTCTTTGCTTGGCTTGTCTTCCCGTTGTTAGGCGCATTGCTTGCCATCCCCGAGGGGAAAGGTATCTGTGACCTGTTTGCACTCTATACAGCGTCGCCTCGTGAGTCGCTACTCACTATGCTCTTTGGTGCACTGTGGGGTGTAGGTGGTCTCACATTCGGCTTGTCGATGCGTTATCTAGGTGTAGCGCTGGGACAATCACTGGCACTGGGAACCTGCGCAGGCCTGGGAACAATACTCACTCCCGTCTTTACTGGTAACACTGGCGACTTGACCATGCCTGTCATCGTGGGCGTAGTGGTTACTCTTGTGGGTATAGGCATCATCGGCCTTGCCGGACACATGAAGTCGCAATCTCTTAGCGAGGAAGAGAAGAAAGAAGCCATTAAAGACTTCAACTTCTCTAAGGGTATTGCTGTGGCACTGCTCGCAGGTTTTATGAGTGCATGCTTCAGCATCGGTCTGGGATTTGGCAGCGAACTCAAGTTTGCCGAGACTGCTCCCATCTACAGCACTTTGCCCGCTACACTGCTTGTTACCTTGGGTGGTCTTGTTGTGAATGCCGTTTACTGCTTCTATCAGAATGGTAAGAACAAGACTTGGGGCGACTATAAGCAGGGAGAATTGTGGCCTGGCAATCTTATGTTCTGTGCTCTTGCCGGTGTGCTGTGGTATAGCCAGTTCTTCGGCCTGAGCCTGGGCAAGGGGTTCCTTGAGTCTTCACCAGTGTTACTCACATTCTCGTGGTGTATTCTCATGGCACTCAATGTTACATTCTCTAATGTGTGGGGTATTATCCTCAAGGAGTGGAAGGGCTGCAACGGCAAGACTATCGCGGTGCTCGTTGTAGGCCTTGTGGTGCTCATCGTTTCGTCATTCCTCCCCCAACTACTGTAAATTCATGAAGACATCAGTATTAGATAATCGTGCGGCACTCGCCGCTGCCGTCAACCAGGTGGCCGAGGTGGCTGGTTACCTGTGGCAAAAAGGATGGGCCGAGCGCAATGGCGGCAACATCACCATCAATGTGACCGACCTTGTCGACGACGCCGTCCGTGGTTTGCCAGCTATCAGCGAAAAGAAGGCAATAGGCACTACTTTGCCCCACCTCAAAGGTTGCTATTTCTATTGCAAGGGCACTAACCGCCGCATGCGCGACTTGGCTCGCTGGCCCATGGACAATGGTTCGATTATTCGCATCCTGGACGATTGCGCACACTACGAAATCATTGCCGACAATCCTGTGATGCCCACCAGCGAGTTACCCTCGCACCTGTGTGTTCACGACTACCTCATAGGCAAGGGCAGCACTTACAAGGCTACAGTGCACACCCATCCCATCGAACTCGTGGCAATGAGCCATCACAAACCATTCCTCGAGAAGGATGTGCTCACTAACATACTGTGGTCGATGATCCCCGAGACCAAGGCGTTTTGCCCCCGTGGCCTGGGTATCGTTCCCTACATGCTGCCTGGCTCGGTCGAGCTGGCACAGGCCACTATCGACGCCATCGACGATGACTATGATGTGGTGATGTGGGAAAAGCACGGTGTGTTTGCCGTGGGCGAGGATGTCATGGAAGCGTTCGACATGATTGACACGCTTACCAAGAGTGCCATCATCTACCGCGATGCCCGCAGCATGGGATTTGTGCCCGACGGCATGACCCAAGAGCAAATGAAAGAGTTGAGCGAAGTTTTTCATTTGCCCAAGTGAGATAATTTGATTACTTTTGAGAAAAAAATGATATTATGAAAAATTTTGTTCTCTCAGCTATTGTTGCGCTCGGCGCAATCTT
>JAZQPG010000245.1:0-7412 GCA_045628365.1 Sodaliphilus sp.
TGGGACCAGTATGCACGCGGCACCATGGTAGGTATCACTCGTGGCACCACTGCTGCTCACATCGCACGCGCTGCCCTCGATGGTATCGCATTCCAGACCTATGACATCGCTAATGCAATGTGCAAGGACCTGGGCACTCCCCTCACCGAGCTCAAGGTTGACGGTGGTGCATCACGCAACAACCTGCTCATGCAGTATCAGGCAGACCTCCTGGGCATCGACGTTATCCGTCCAAAGGTAACCGAGACCACCGCCCTGGGCGCTGCTTATCTGGCAGGTCTCGCAGTAGGTTTCTGGAAAGACCTCGACGAGGTTAAGCACCAGTGGCAGGAGGAGAAGAAATTCACTCCCAAGCCCGAGGACGAGGCTCTCAAGGCAGCCAAGAAGGGTTGGGCAGACGCAATTGGCCGCACCCTCACAAAGTAAACATCTCATTATTTCTAGAAAATCTAGACTTTCTAGAAATTCTAGAGCCATTATCAAAAAAAACAATTAAAAAACAACTTTATGGAAAATTATATTCTTGAATTCTTCGGAACATTAGTGTTAGTTCTCTTCGGTGACGGTGTGTGCTGTGCATGCTCATTGAACAAGTCTAAAGCCCAGAACGCAGGTTGGGTGGTTATCGCCCTGGGTTGGGGTCTCGCAGTTATGATGGGTGCTCTCATCGCAGGTCCCTCAGGCGGTCACCTCAATCCCGCTGTTTCTATCGGCCTCGCTATGGCTGGCAGCTTTGACTGGGCTCTCGTTCCCGGTTACATCGTTGCTCAGATGCTCGGTGGTTTCGTAGGCGCTGTTCTCGTTTACTTGTTCTACATCGATCACTTCAAGGCTACTGAAGACCAAGGCACTAAGCTGGGCGTGTTCTGCACCGCTCCCGCTATCAAGAACACTTGGAACAACTTCTTCGGCGAGTTCGGTGCTACATTCATGCTCATGTTTGCCATCTTCTGCCTCGGCGTATGCTGGAAGGGTGAAACTGGCCTCGTAGGCATCACTTGGGTTATCACTGCCATCGGTATGTCACTCGGTGCAACCACCGGTTACGCTATGAACGCTGCCCGTGACCTCGCTCCCCGCATCGCTCACGCCGTTCTTCCCATTCCCGGCAAGGGTGGTAGCGACTGGGGTTACAGCTGGATTCCCGTTGTTGCTCCCATCTGCGGCGCTGTGTGCGCAGCCCTCCTGTGGGGTGCAATGGCTTGCTGCTATGCTCAATAATAACTAACAATTGAAATCTTAAAAGTATGAAGAAATATATTCTTTCACTGGCAGTTGCCGCTATGGCAACTACAGCCATGGCAGGTGACAACCTGCATGCAAGCGCTGGTCTCGAGACTTCACACCTGTGGCGTGGCATCGAGGTATCTAACGGCCTCACTTACAATGCCGACCTCAGTGTTAGCGACAATAACGACCACTTCCGCGTGGGTCTGTGGGGCGGCGGTCAGTTCACCGGCGACTACAAGGAGTTTGACTACTATGTAAGTTATAACAACAAGGGCTTCAGCGCGAGCGTGTGGGACATCTACAACTTCAGTGATGCAGCACCTGGCGACCACAAGATATTCAACTACAAGCCCAACGAGACATCTCACTTCATCGATGCCGGCGTGGCTTATAACTTCGGTGCTTGCTCTAAGCTCCCCTTGACACTGTCATGGAACACTGTTATCGCTGGCCGCGACCGTGGCGCAACAGGCGACCACAACCTGTACTCAACCTACGTTGCCGCATCGGTTAACGCCTATGACAGCGACAAGTGGAACGTGAACCCCTCGGTAGGTGCAGCATTCGCACTCAACCCCGAGAATGGCACAGACAGCCATTTCTACGGCACTCACAAGTTCAGCGTTGTTGACCTGCGTCTCAATGTTACCTACAAGCTCAAGATCAAGAGCTATCCTCTTCCCGTGACTGTAGGTGCGATGTGGAACCCCGAGGCCAACAAGGGCTACTTCCGCGCAGCCGTGACTCTCCTCTCGCTCTAAAAGAAACCCTCTCATAGAGTAATGATATCCCCACCCTGCTCCATGCAAGGGTGGGGATTTTATATGTAATAATGTCGTCTCATCATTGAATTTATGCTTAAAACGTAACTATACAGCAATAATCTTTTTTATATAATCCCCGCGGAGATAATCTTCATGGCTGTATAGTTACGCTTAAATCTATGCAATTAGAATATTTCCAGTCGAAAATGTTGCATAATATCTACAAAAATTTGTAAATTTGCACACGATTTGGTGTCAGAGTCCCCTGGGACTTTGGTGAAAAGGGAATTAGGTGAGAATCCTAAACAGACGGTGCTGCTGTGTATGCTCCGCGTAGAAGACGGTCCCGGCACTTTCCACTGCACTTTACTTCTTGAATCAAGTGTGGGAAGGAAATGCCATTTATAGAGGATCCGGAGCGAGTCAGAAGACCTGCCAAGTCTTAATTGAGACCCGTAGAATAATGAAATTTGTTTTTTACTGGTTCGGCATGATGCCGTGCTACGCTTTGTTACCCACAACCGGGGTGACCAGGCTGCACGGAGTTGTGTGCTATGTTGCATATTCAACGATATTGATTTTATATAGTAACAAAAAACAGTAATTCTTATGAAGAAAATCTTTACTCTTTCAGTGCTTGCACTCGCTGCCATGGGCATGAGCGCAGAGGACTATGTGCTCGACCTGAGCAATCCCTCTTATCCCGAGGAAATCAACTTTGTACAGAAGGGCAATGCCCAGATCTGGGAATCAACCTACGACGAGGATGAGTATATTCTCGAGTTTGAACCCTTCTTGCTCTATCACCTGATGAGCGGTACAAGCTATGGCAACACCTACTGGGACGGATTCACCGTAGTAAAATGCAATGACAGCTCTAAGCAGGCCGATTTTGTCACTAACCAGTGGGGTAACATGGCTGGTGGCGGTGTTGCTAATGATGGTACCACTGATGCTAGCAAGCCCTACCTGCTGGCTTATGCCCCCGACTTCATGGGCCCTGGCATCGTAGGAGTGGAATTTGACACCGATGACACCTATTTTGTTAAAGGCATGTATGTCAACATGAGCTCATACGCCTACTATTCATGTGCCGATGGCGACAGCTTCTCACCAGGTCTCCAGAACGAAGGCGACTCATTCAAGCTGCAGGCAATAGGCAAGCTCGACGGCGAAACAACTAAGACCATCGAGATTGAACTCGCAGGACGCAGCAACGGCCAGTTCCACGCCCTCACCGACTGGACATGGTGGGACATGAGCGAGCTGGGCGAGGTGGATCACATCCTCTTTAACCTCACCTCTACCGACACAAGCGAATGGGGCATGAACACTCCTTCTTACTTCGCTATGGACAAGCTCACAGTGAGCGATGAGATTCCCACTGCAGTCAACAATGTAGAGACTGCCAAGGCGGTAAGCTCTGTCAAGTATGTGAACGTTGCAGGCCAGACTAGCGAAGTTCCCTTCGACGGAATGAACGTGAAGGTTACCACCTATACCGACGGCACTCAGAGCACAATCAAGTTGGTTAAGTAACTAGTCGTTATTACCTATCATCTCATCAAGGATTGCCCTTGCTTAAAGAGCCGCGATCGTTGCTCAAGGACACCTAGCAAGGCAATCCGCAACCTCCTAATCCCTGCCCTCAAACGGGTGGGGATTTTTCGTCCCAGAGGCTCCTCATCGAGGGGCGTGCAATCGTTTTCACAGGGGTCCAAATCGGTTATTTTGGTCAAAATTAGGATATTAGGAAAATTTTTCGTACCTTTGCAGCGCATTACTAACCAAACACGCTTATGAAACATCTACTCTTAGCTGCAATAGCAGTGATGGGACTTAGCGCGATGGGACAAACGCTCGAGGTCAACGGCACCTATTACTACCCCGGTGGTGGACTGTCCTGGCGAGTAGCCAGCGGTGACAAGATTGACCCGGCAAAACTGGATAACAGGCAAATCAGATGGGTGGCCGCTTCCCCCGACATCTTTGCCGCCGGTTTTCAGATGAATGACACTATCATGGTAACCTGTGAAAGTGCACCCCAAATCAATGGCAAGTGGGTAATCAAGGACCGCATGGGTAACAGAACCCGCCGAATGCTTGATTTCCTCATGTCCAGGAAAGACAACTACGGAATGCCTGGACGTGTCAAGATGACCATCTCGAAAGTTAAGTAACCCCTTTTAAACGACATCCGCACCATTTTCCTGGCGCGGATGTATTTTTAAATGGTGGGTTCAATTAATTATGTCGAGGCGATTTTGAGGGATGTTTTGAGTAGATTTTTGGCATGAAGAGGGAGCGAAGCGGGCTTCGTGACCGACTGAATGCCAAAAAAATACCAAAACAGACTCAAAAGCGACCGAAATAAGCGACATACTTTTCCATAATTAATAGAACCCTCCTAATGACAAAAGTCTGTTTTTTCCCAGCAGGATCGGGATTAAAGCATTAACTTTGCACTGAATAAAATTATCAATGTCATGAAGGTTCTTATCATCAACGCCAGTCCGCGCCGTCACGGACTCATATCGCAGATGCTCGGCATCATGAAGGACGAGGCCGTGCAGGCCGGAGCACAAGTGGAGTGCATCAACGTCAATGACCTAGCTATAAAGCCCTGCACGGGGTGCATGGCGTGCCGCAAGCGCGGGGAGTGTGTTCTGCCCAGCGACGATGCCCAGCGCGTTCTAAGCATGCTGCAACAGGCCGACAGGCTCATCGTGGGAGCACCGTGCTACTGGGGCAACCTGCCGGGCCAGCTCAAGCTCATGTTTGACCGCATGGTCTACGGCATGATGGAAGACACCCGCTACTTCCCTGCCCCGCTCATGAAGGGCAAGCGTGCCGCGGTAGTGAGCACCTGCACCACGGCATGGCCATGGAACATCGTCTTTCGCCAGACTCGTGGCGTGGTCAACGCCCTGCGCGAGATCCTGGGCTACTCGGGAATCAAGATCGTGGCCAACGTGCAGCGCGGCGGCACACACTTCGGCACAAAGGAACTTACCACCCGTGACCGCCGCAAGTGCATCAAAGCCGCCAGGAAACTCTTGAAATAACCATTTACAACAACCGCGACAAGGCTATTTGGGCCTTGCCGCGGTTTTGATTTATTTTTACTGTTTACCCGGCTTTAAAAAGCCTGGCACACTGCTGCTGGTAGTTGAGTTACTTGAGCAGGTCTTTAACTTCGTCCAGGGAGCCGTCGTTGGGCGAGGGGGTGAGGCCCAGCAGATGGCATACAAGGGGGTAGATGCACACGTTGCGGAAGGTCTCCTTGCGCTGGTAGCCATGCTTGAAGTCGGGGCCTATGGCCTGGAATGCCACCCACATGTCGCTGTAGGTGTGGTCAAAGCCGTGGCTGCCGCTGTTGAGCGCTACCGTGCCGTCGGTAAACTTCCACCCCAGGTCGGGTAGCACAATCACGTCGCCCATGTTCTCATTGTTGCCATAGTTGAGATATTCGGGGCACTCTCCCTTGCGCCACACCCGCAGGTGGTCAACATCCTTGAGGGCATTGATGCATGAGTCCACATACTCCGGTTTCTTGCAATAAAGCAACGTGGGGAAGTCATTGCAGATGTTGTCAACCCAAGAGCCTTTAATGTATTTCTTTATAGGCACCACTCGTTCGGGGCTCAGGTAGGTCATGCCGTGGTCGCCGGTAACGATGAAGTTGATGTTGTCGGCAATGGGGAGTTCCATGAGGCCCTTGTAAAGCTCCATCATCAGCGAGTCCATATACTCCATGGCACGGCGTGTGGGGCGTGAGATGGGGCCATACTTGTGCCCATGCGAGTCGGGTTGCTCAAAGTAGGCCATCACCAGGTGCGGACGTTTGTCCTCGGGCTTCTTGAGCAGCTTTATCACCTCGCTGACGCGCTCGCTAGGCGTGAGCAAGGGTTTCTGGTTATAGTCCTTCCAGTAGTTGGCATGGTCGCCCTGTACAGCCACGTCGCTACCCACCCAGTACACGGTGGCGCTGGTAACGCCCTGGTGCTTGGCTGTGAGCCACAGCGGGTCACCGCCATACTTCTTGCCATCGCGAGCCACATCGTTGCCCAGCGAGAAGATGCGGCCGCTCTTGGCCACCTTAAACTGGTTGGCGATGATGCCATGGTGATCGGGCACAAGGCCCGTAGCCAGCGTGTAGTGGTTAGGGAACGTCTTGCTAGGGAACGAGGGTGTCATCACCGCGCGCACACCGTTGCGCCCCATCACACTGAGGAAATGGGTGTCGTAGGTGTCAACGTAGTCCCAGCGGAACCCATCGAGCGACACAATCACTGTGTAGCTGTCGCGACCTGCCGCCATAGCGCTAACCGCCGCAGCAAGTAAAATAACAATAGAAAACAACTGCTTCATCATAATAAATGTTTTAAACTCCATCCCGGATCTCCCGGCCACTCCGGAAACCCCGGAAATCCCGGATGTTCCGGCCACTCCGGAAATGCCGGATACCCCCGGAAAAGCCGGTCCTCCCGGAAATCCCGGCCATACCCGCAAATAAAAAAAACAAGGGTTGTCTCTCAGTTAACGAGAAACAACCCCTGTTTATTATCTAACTAGGTTCAATTACTTCACGTGTCCGAAGTAAATACCGTTGCTCACCTGAGGAGTACCGTTGTAAGTAGTCTTAACACCGATAACTGTGAGCTCATCGCCTACCTCAAGACCGAGTGTAGCAATGAGGTTCTTGCGTGCGTCGCCAGTAGCACCCCAGCCGGGATATGTACCGTAAACATAGAGGCGAGAGTCACCGTCCTTCAGGTAAAGGTTACCATAGGTAGCGTTAGCAATCTCGTCGATTGTACCGGTTACCATGTAGTAAACGTCCTTGTTATCCTCCTTGGCGAGGAACTCTTCAATAGATACCTTGGTAACGGGAACAGAGATCATCACTACACCTGAACCTACCTGGGCAGTACCATTGTAAGCAGCGCGCTTACCTTCAACAGTAACAATGTCACCAACCTTAGCGTCGAATTCTGCTGCGTTGTAAACATAAACCTCGCCTGAGTAGTCGCGGATAGTGAAGCGACCCTTAGCAGCGTCGGTGATGCCTACTACGACACCTGAAAGGCGATACTGAGTGTTGCCAACCTCGGCAGCGAGGAAGTCAGCGATATTGCTGTCAACGATAGCACCCTTCTGGTAAACGGTAGCAACTGCTGTGTACTCCTTACCGTTTGCATCGGTAGTCTTGAAAGTAACGTCAATCTGACGATCACCTGCAGCATTGGGAGCAGCCTTGAATACTACAACGGGGTTAGCACCGCTGGTTACATTAACCATAGAGAGCCAGTCCTTAGCCTCGTCGGGGATAACAACGCTCACGCCGTTACCCTTGCACTCGAGGTTGAACTTAACCTCACCACCCTCAACGGGAGCAGTAGCGTTGGCGGGATCAGT